>DAIMGD010000114.1:0-7680 GCA_036724165.1 Rhodanobacter sp. | reverse complement strand
CCGAAGTTCTTCCACACCGCGAACGCGATGATCGTCGGCATCGCCCAGTGCGGATCGCCGAGCCAGTCGATTGGGTGGATGCCGAGATGGCCGAGCACGAAGTTCGCCATGCCGTACTTGGTGTTGAACAGGTAGCGCCAGATCACCGCCACCGCCACCACCGTGGTCACCACCGGCGCGAACAGCGCGGTGCGGAAAAATGGTTTTGCCCGCGCCAGCGGCGAGTTCAGCAGCAGCGCGCTGCCCAGCGACGCGGCCATCGACAGCGGCACGCCGACTGCCACGAAATACACCGTATGCCCGAGCGCCGACCAGAACAGCGGCCGCTGCAGCAGCGCCCAGTAATTGCTCAGCGCCACGAAGCGCAGGTTGCGGATATCGGCCAGCGCGTAGAGGTCGTAGTCGGTGAGGCTGAGCCCCAGTGCGGCGATCACCGGCAGCAGGAAGAACACGCCCAGCACCAGCAGCGCCGGCGCGAGGAACAGCCACGCTGCCCGCTGCCGATTCATCGCGCGCCCTCCGCCGACGGTTGCGGATGATCGAGCACCCAGCGGCGCTTCTCCAGGATCAGGTCGGTGCGGCGGTCGATTTCGGCGGCGGCCTGATCAACGGTCAACTGGCCGGCGATCGCCTGCGCGGCGACCAGCTGCATTTCGTTGGCGATGCGTTCCCACTCGGGCACCGGCGGCGTCGGCTTCACCCGTTCGAGCTGGTCGCGGAACGCGCGCGCCTTCGGGTCGTCGCGCAGCGCGCCACCCTCCCATGAGCTGCGTCGCGGCGGCATGTCGCCGAGCAGATCGTAGAAGCGCTGCTGCACAGCCGGCTGCGACAGGTACTCGATCAGCGCCCACGCCTCCTGCTGATGCGGCGAGTTGCGGAAGATCACCAGGCTGGAGCCGCCGGCCACTGACGCACCGGGACCCTCGGGTCCGGGCAGCGGTGCGGTGGCCCAGTCGTCCTGCTGCGCGGCCGGCAGGCGCGAGCGGAACTCGCCGATGTTCCACGGACCGGACAGATAGAACGCGTAGACGCCGCGCCCGAACTCCGACCACGGATTGCCCGCTTCCACGTTGGTGATCGCCGGTGCCTGTTTCAGCTTGAAGGTGTCGATGTAGAAGCTCAGCGCGCGCTTGAAGCCGGCGCTCTCGAAATTGCCGTAGCGGCCGCCGTCGCGCAGCAGCGGATCAGGCTGTTGCAGCGCCAGCGACATCAGCTGCTCGTACTCGTTGGTCGGCAGCAGGATGCCCCAGCGGTGGCGCTGTGGATCGCTCAGCGTGGCGAGCATGCGTCGCCACTGCGCCCAGTCACGCGGCGGCGCATCGAAGCCGGCGGCCTTGAGCAGATCCGTGCGATAGAACAGCAGCCGCGTGTCGACGTACCACGGCACGCCATACAACGTGCCGTCGATCACGTTGGTCGACCAGATGCTGGCGAAGTAGTCGGCCTGCTTGATCACCGTGGACTGGTCAACGCGCGCCTGCAGCGGCTGCAATGCATGCAGCGCCACCATCTCCGGCAGCCAGGTGTTGCCGAGCTGGGTCATGTCCGGGGTGGAGCCGCCGGCGAACGCGGTCAGCAGTTTCTGGTGCGCCGCGGTCAGCGGCAGCTGCTGCACTTTTACATGGATGCCCGGATGCGTGCGCTCGAAATCCGGCAACAGTTTGATGATCGCCTCGCCTTCGCGGCCGATCGTCCAGAACGTGAGTGTCTGTCCCGTCGTGGGTGCCTGCCGGCACGCGCCGACCAGCACGGCGCCCAGCACGATGCCCGCCAGCAACACGCCGCGTCGCAGCGAAGGCGCGCGCGGCGGTGGCTGCGGACGGTCGGCGTGCTTCATTGCGCCGGCGTGTCGGCGGACAGCCAGCCGCCGGTGAAGCCGGCGCGCTGCAGTCCCTTGCGCAGGTATGGATTCTTCTTCATCACGTTCCACACGAAGTCGCTGCGCCAGTTCTCGATCATCAGCACGATCGGGCCCTGGTCGATACCGAGTTGCGCATCGTCGACCCAACCTATCGGCAGCAGTTTGCCGGTGCGCAGCTGGGTGGCAACATGGAAGCTCGGATTGAACGCATCGACGAAGCCGTGCTCGTTGTAGATGGCGGCACCGTAGCGACGCTTCATCTCCTCCAGCGCGGGAATCACCAGCTCCGGCGCAAACGCGATCGAGCCGGCCGCGGCAGTCGGCGCGAGGGTGCCGTCGTCGACGATGTAGCCCAGGCCGGCACCGCGCGCGGTATAGCCGTAGAACTGTTCGCGGCGGTGGTTGCCATCGACGATGATGCCGCCGGGGCCGTTGCTGGCGGTCAACCCCCACACGTTCTTGTCGTAGCCGGTCCAGCCGCCCGGATTGGCGATCGCATAGTTGCGTTGCGCGATCACCGCGCGGCGGCTGTTCTCGAAATAGTCCAGATCGTGCTTGCGGTTCCACGCATCGCGGATGCCGCGGAAATCGATCCACACCTGGCTGTACTGATGGCCGAACAGCGGCCCGAAGTTCAACAGCTGCTGTCCTTCGAACCGGCCCCAGCTGCGGTCATAGGTGCGGGTCCACGCGGTCCACGCGTCGGCGCCGACCGGGTGGGTGGGCGAACCCAGCGCCAGCACGTAGATCAGCATGCCCTCGTTGTAGCCCTCCCAGTCGCTCGGAATGAACTTGCCGCCCGGCGTCCAGCCCATGCTGATCAGCGGCGCGCGCACCTGTGCCCAGTTCCAGTCGACGCGGCGGTAGATGCGCTCGGCCAGCGTGCGGATCTCGCGCTCGGCCGGTGTGTCGCGATCGTAGTAGGACTGCGCGAACAGCACACCGCCCAGCAGCAAGGTGGTGTCCACGGTGGAGACTTCGGTCCAGCGCGCGAAACGCTTGCCGCTCTTCATGTCGAGGAAGTGGTAGTAGAAACCGTGGTAGCCGCTGTCGTCGTCCTCGCTGTCGCCCTGCGGCGAACGGTCGAAGAAGCGCAGCGTGGCGAGGGTGCGTTCGATCGCCTGCGCGCGCGTGATGTAGCCGCGCTCCACGCCCACGCCGTAGGCGGTGAGGCCGAAGCCGACCGCGGCGATGCTGGAGAAGGAGTCGCCGGGATAGTGATCGGGGACCAGTCCATTGGCCGGGTTCGCGCTGTCCCAGAAAAAGCGGAAGGTGCGTTGTTCCAGATCGCTGACCAGGGCCGGAACGCTTGGCAGCACGCTTCGCGCATCGGCGACCGCCGCATGGATTTCTCTGGCGGGTGCGCTCGGGGCCGAGAGGACCAGGGCCACGCCGAGCAGGACGGAAAGCCACGTGTTCTTGTTTAAAACCATCATCGTCATCTGCTTTTGGTATTCGCGATCAGGGAGAAGTCATGCCTCCGTGCGACGTGCCCAAGGCCATCCGGAGTTCCGCCGGCATGTTGCCGACGGAATTCCGGATGGTGTTAGCGTGTCACCTGTTGGATCAGAACGTGTAGCGCGCGCCAACCTGGAAGCGACGGGTTTGATCCGGATCTGCACTCGTTGGGCGTCCAAGCGACGGATTCGGCATGGAGGCGTCGTTGTTCAGATACGCATTGTTTTGATAGCCGTTGATCACGTCGCGGTTGAACACGTTGAAAACGTCGAAGCGCAACTGCAGCGCCTGGCTCTTGCCGAATCGGAACTCCTTGGACAACGCCAGATCCAGGTTGATGTACTTGTCACCGAACTTCGCATTGATGAAGTTGGCGCAGTTGTAGTCGCAAATGGCAGTGGACTTGAAGTACGTGAACGGCACGCCGGAGTTGTAGGTGAAGATGCCACTGAAGCGGGTATCCCACGGGCCGCGGATCTGGCCACTCACGACCAGGTTGTTGCGCGGGACGTTCGGCGCGAAATCACCCGGATAGCCGGACGGATCGACGTAGTCGAGCGAGTAGTTGTCGTTGCCCTGCTGGCGCGTCCTCGAATAGGTGTAGGCCACGTCCAGACCCCAGCCCGAAGCATTCGAATAGGGCTTGCTCAGGCTGACCAACACGCTGCTGGCTTGGGTCTTCTTGTAGCCGTTGTGCAGCACCACGCCATACGGACTGCCGGGCAACTCGTTCAGCACGAAGCCGGGCACCGGTTCGCGATTCCACAGCCAGGTGAACTGGCGATAGCCCAGCACGCGGCTCAGGGTCAGCGAGCCGTTCCAGTCGCCCAGCACCTGCTTGATGCCGATGCTGAACTGGTCGGTGTATGGATCCTTGGTGTGGTTGTTGACCGTATCGATTTCCTGGCTGAAGCCCGCCGTTCCCGAGGCCAGCAACTGGTTCAGCCCGGCCGCGGTGAGGTATTTCGGATCCCACGGAATCGTGCCGGGCGTGACGCCGCCCGGACTGAACAGGAAGGTGTAGTTCGGCACCTGCGAATGGATCGGTTCCTGGCTGATCCAGTCGAACGGTGTGCGCGAGTAATAACGGCCCGCGCCACCGAACAGCGTGGTGCTCTGGTCACCGGCCTTGCTGACGTCCAGCGAAAAGCCCAGGCGTGGCTGGATCTCGTCCTTCTCCGGCTTGCGTTCGTGACCGGTGCTGATGTTGTTCTGCAGGCCCAGGTACTGCAGGGTCGCGTACTCCGCCAGCGGCGTCACGTAATCCTTGTTGAGTGCATTGGTCTCGTAGTCCCAGCGCACACCCAAGTTCAGTTGCAGTCGCGGGTTGATGTCCCAGTCGTCCTGGATGTAGGTGCCGAACTGGTCGTCATGCAGCCTGGCGCCGGTGCCCAGCGGCGCATACACAGCCTGATATGGACTGTCGAAGCCGCCCGGATAGGCATCGCCTATCTGGTAGGAATACGACGGCACCGCATTGTTGTTCTGCTGGAGATTGATGTTGTAGCTGGCGTACTTGATGCCCATCTTGACCGTGTGGTCGCCATGCCAGGACAGTCCGCTGAAGGTGAGGTCATCGCGCAGGGTCACCTGGTTCTGCGACTTGTTCTGCAGGCCGGAAGCGCCACCGAGCACGGCGATGCCGGGATTGTAGATCTGCTGCACCAGGTCCGGTTCGGCCGCGGTGGGATTGAACGTGTAGCGACCTTTGTCGAGCAGCAGGTCATTGGTCCAGATGTCGCCACGCGTTTCCCATTTCAGCAGCAGATCGCTGACATCGTTCTTGCGGTCGGTGCGACCCTGATAGGCAACGTTACCGCCGAAGCCGAGCACCTCATTGTCCTTGCGGTCGGAATAGCTCAGGTCGACGTTGTTGTCCTGATTGGGCTGCCAGCTCAGCTTGCCGAAATAGGTTTTTTCGTGGAACGGCGCGGAGAACGTACCGTTGTACTGGGTGAACCGCGGGTCAGTCGAGTTGATCGCGACGGTCTCGTTGCTGACGTCCTTGCGCTCTTCGTAGTTGACGAAGAATTGCAGCTTGTCCTTGATGATCGGGCCGCCAAGGTTGAAGCCACGCTGCTGGCGTTTGTAGTCAGGTTTCTTGACGTGATTCTTCTTGTCGTAGGAATCCTGCGCGATCATGCTCTGGTTCTGGTAGTAGTCGTAGATCGTGCCGTGGAATTCATTGGTGCCGGATTTGGTGACGGCGGTGATGATCGCGGTGCCGGCCTGCTCGTACTCGGCCTTGTAGTTCTGCGTCAGCACCCGGTATTCGGCGATTGCTTCTTGCGAAAACGGATTGCCGCGACTGGAGTCCTGACCCACCAGGCCGCCTTTCAGGATGTCGTTGCGCTGGCTGGCGCCATCGATGAAAACGTTTACATTCTCGGCCGACTGACCGCCTGAGGAGAAGCTTTTCTGGTTCGGATCGTGCGAGACGGTGACACCCGGTACCAGCTGGGCGAAATCGAGGAAGTTGCGTTCGTTTTGCGGCAGGTTCTCGATCTGCGCCTTCGAGATGTTCTGGGCCACTTCCGAGGTGCGTGTCTCGACCAGCGCATTGGCGGTGACCGTGACGCCCTGCAGTTCAGTGGCGTTGGCCGGGTTGGCGGTTGGCGCTGCGGTATCCAGATTCAGCGTTAGCGACTGGCCGACATGCACGGCCACGGTCTGGCTCGCCGTGCTGCCATTGCCCGCGGCCACGATGTTGTAGCTGCCCGGTGCCAGACCGACCAAGGTGTAGTTGCCATCGGCGGTGACCTTGGATTTATTGACGAAACCGCTGCTGGTATTGGTGGCGACCACCTCGGTCGGCACCTGCCCTTGCGGCGCATTGATGTGACCTCGCAGGGTCGCGGTACTGTTCTGGGCGTTGACGATCCCCGGCAGCAGAAGTGCTGTGCCGAGCAGACCGGCGCAAGCCAGTGAGATCTGCTTGGATAACATGCGTTGATTGACCATGACCTGACCCTCTCCCGTAATCGGTGCAAGTAATTCGGACTGACGGTGGTTTCCGTTGCTGTGTTACCCGCAGGCGTAACGCCCCCACGCTTCGTTGCGGTGAACCGCTTGGTTGCCAAAGCGGTCCGGCCGGCGCAATCCCTCGCCGGCCCGATTGCCTCTCTACTTATCTGATAGGTGCGCCGCTGGAAGCGCGCACCACCAGTTCGGCGCTGACACGATGATGCGTACCGGTCATCACGGTGTCGGGGCTGTTGATTTGTTGACCGAGCAGTTCCATGGCCTGGCCACCGAGTTCGGCGATGCGTATCTGGATCGTGGTCAGTGCTGGCGTCACATAACGCGCCATCGGCACATCATCGAAACCGCCGATGGCGATTTCCTCAGGGATAGCTATTCCGGCTTCGCGCAATGCCGCCATGCAGCCGATCGCCATCATGTCGTTGGCGGCGAACACCGCATCCGGCCGCGGCCTCATTGCGACCACCCGCTGCCCGGCGAGGTAGCCTGATGCCTCGCTGAAATCGCCACGCAGCATGATCACCGGGCTGTCCGGTGCATGCCGGGCGAGTGATTCGCGGTAGCCGATTTCACGCTCGGTGGCGTCGCGGTTGCCGGTCGGGCCCTGGATAAAGACGATCCGCTGGTGGCCGACCGCCAGCAGGTGCTCGACCATCAGTCGCGCACCACCATCATTGTCTACCGACAGGGCGCAGTAATCGGCGCCGGTCAATCGGGTATTCATCAGCACGGTGGGCAGCTCATATGGCAGGTTCTGCTGCAGGAACGCCGCATCGGCATGTGGCGACATCAACAACAGCCCATCGACCCGTCCCTGCATCGCGCGCAGTGCGGCAGCAGCTTCATCAGCGTCGTCATGCGAGCTGGAAACCAGCAGGTGCAGACCTTGGGCACGCGCGGCCAGGTCGATACCCCGGATCAGCTCGGAAAAGAATTCGCCATAGAGATCCGGTAGCAGTGCACCAACCGTATTGGTGCGGCGGGTAATCAGCATGCGTGCGGCGGCATGCGGCACATAACGCAGGCGGCTGGCCGCTTCGCGGATGCGCTGACCGGTTTCGGCAGTCACCCCGCCGCCACCGTTCAGGGCACGCGATACCGAGGCCACCGAAACCCTGGCCTCACGCGCCACATCTTTGATCGTTGCTGCCGCCATGGGAGTTACCCGAATACTCCGAAACCCTTTTGTTGCGCCAACGTAATCGTTTTCATGGAATGTTGTAAAGCACTTGCAAACATGGGTTCTGCTGCAGTGCAAAAGGTTTATGCGAACTGATCAATCCACCCAGCAGGCAAACCAGTCACCGCGTGGCAAATGGCGCAGCAGGCGCGGCAAATATGGCTATGGCAACGCAGCAAAGAATCGGGAATCAACGGCT
>DAIMGD010000113.1:0-7689 GCA_036724165.1 Rhodanobacter sp. | reverse complement strand
GTGCGGCATGGCGCTGGAGCCGATGCTGCCGAGCCAGGACGAGGGCGACGGCGGCGAGCTGGCGTCGATGACGCGACGTTTCTGGAGCCTGCTGGCGCTGACCGTGCCGGTATTCGTGCTGGCGATGGGACCGCATCTGTTCGGCATGCAGCTGCCGGCGGCATGGGATCGCGTGGGCGGTTGGGTCGAGGCGCTGCTGGCCAGCAGCGTGGTGCTGTGGGGCGGCGCGCCGTTCTTCGCGCGTGGCTGGCGTTCGCTTGGACTCTCCCTTCCGCACCTGCCGGATCGCGTCGGAGGCGGCTTGGCCGTGGAGCAAGGAAGAGCGAGGGAGCGTATGTCGATACGCGACCGAGCGATGACGCCGCGCCATGGTCAAGCCGTCCCGACCCGCGGGGTTGCGGAGCAACGCGGTTCGGCGGGTGCGGAAGGGAAAGTCCACAGAGCGTGGCATCCGAACATGTACACGCTGATCGCGCTGGGCACCGGCGTGGCGTGGCTGTACAGCGCGGTGGCGTTCCTGCTGCCGGGGATCTTTCCGCCCGGTTTCCGCGACATGCATGGCCACGTCGCGGTGTATTTCGAATCGGCGGCGGTGATCGTCACCTTGGTCACGCTGGGCGATTTCCTGGAGCTGCGCGCGCGTCGGCGTACCGGTGAGGCTCTGAATGCACTGCTGGGACTGGCGCCGAAAACCGCGCGGCGGATTGCCGCCGACGGCAGCGAAACGGATGTGCCGCTGGACGACGTGCATGCCGGCGACGTGCTGCGCGTGCGTCCCGGCGAGAAGCTGCCGGTCGATGGCGTGGTGCTGGAGGGCGCGAGCCATGTCGACGAGTCGATGCTCACCGGCGAGCCGATGCCGGTGGCGAAGACGAAGGACGATCCGCTCACCGGCGGCACCGTGAATCAGGATGGCGCGCTGACCATGCGCGCGCAGAAGGTCGGTGGCGCGACGATGCTGGCGCAGATCGTGGCGCTGGTGGCGCAGGCGCAACGCAGCAAGGCACCACTGCAGCGCGTGGCTGATCGGGTGGCGGCGTGGTTCGTGCCGACGGTGGTGGCGATCGCGTTGCTGGCGTTTGCACTGTGGGCGCTGCTGGGGCCGCAGCCGCGGCTGGCGCATGCGCTGATCGCGGCGGTGTCGGTGCTGATCATCGCCTGTCCGTGTGCGCTGGGCCTGGCCACACCGATCTCGATCATGGTCGCCAGCGGCCGCGGCGCGCAGAACGGCGTGCTGTTCAAGGACGCCAGCGCGATCGAAATACTGCGCGAGATCGACACGCTGGTGGTGGACAAGACCGGCACGCTGACCATCGGCAAGCCGACGTTGACCGAGCTGGTGAGCCTCGGCGGCCAACCGCGCCAGCGCCTGCTGGCACTGGCCGCTGCGCTGGAGCGGCCGAGCGAGCATCCGCTGGCGCGGGCGATCGTGGCTGCGGCGGAAATGGAAAGCTTGCCGATGCTGGCGGGCACGGATTTCCGTTCGCTGACCGGTCGCGGTGTCAATGCGAACGTGGATGGCCGCGCCGTGGCGCTGGGCAATGCAAAGCTGATGGCCGAGTTGCACATCGCGATCAACGATCCCGCCGCCGCCCACGCCGAGCAGCTGCGCGCGCAGGGCGCCACCGTGATGTTGCTGGCGATCGACGGCACGCTCGCCGCCTTGCTCGCGGTGGCCGACCGGATCAAGCCGGACACGCCGGCGGCGATCAAGGCGCTGCAAGCCGCCGGCATGCACATCGTGATGCTGACCGGCGACAACGCGACCACCGCGCAGGCCGTGGCGCACCAGCTGGGCATCGACAGCGTGCATGCGGATGTCTCGCCGACCGACAAGGCGGCGCTGGTGAACGCGCTGCGCGCGCAAGGGCGCCGCGTGGCGATGGCCGGTGATGGCATCAACGACGCACCGGCATTGGCCGCGGCGGACATCGGCATCGCCATGGGCGGCGGCACCGACGTGGCGATGGAGAGTGCGCAGGTGACCCTGGTGAAGGGCGAGCTGGGCGCGATCGTGCGCGCACGCAGGCTGTCGCAGGCGACCGTGCGCAACATCCGGCAGAACCTGTTCTTCGCCTTTGCCTACAACGCGCTCGGTGTGCCGCTGGCGGCTGGCGTGCTGTATCCGTGGTTCGGCATCACGCTTTCGCCGATGATCGCGGCAGTGGCGATGAGCCTGAGTTCGGTGTCGGTGGTGAGCAATGCGCTGCGGCTGCGGCATGCGCCGCTGTGAGGCGCGATGGTGACGATTGTCACCGGCGATGATTGACGACTGCCCCTGCTATCGTCCGCGCCATCGAAGGATCATTTCTCCCACACCACGACGGTGCAGGAGAACCCACATGAAGACCTTCATCAAGTACACCATCCTCGCCACCTACCTGCCGCTGATGTTCGCCGCGCTGGCGACCGCATCGACGGTGCTCGCGCTGAGTCACGCCAGCGCCCTGTTGCCGGGTTGATCCCGGCGCATGCGCCGAAACTCTTTCCCCTCTCTACCATGCGCACCGGACTGGATCAGACACGGTGCAGGAGAACACCCATGAGCGTCATCAATGACACCCGCAGCACCCTGGAAAAACATGTACCGCTGCTGCTCGGCCTGCTGGTCGCGCTGCTGGCCGGCAGGGCACTGAAGAAAATGTTCTGGACCGCTTTCGGCATGTACATGGCGCTGCATTACAGCGGCATCCATCCGTTCGGCTGAGCGTGGTCCGGCAATCCGGATGAGAGCATCTGCCGGTGGCCTGGCATCGAGGTAACCGGCATTCGCGTCGTTCGTGATCGGTTCGCCATATCAGATCGGCGCGATGCACGCGCATGGCTGGCGAGCCACGACCACGTGGCTGCGAGGCGGTTCTGCGCACGGGTGAGTGACGACAATGAAGTCAGCGGCTGGGCAATGCCTTAAGCTGCGCGCCTGTTGATCGCTGCCAAAGTCCCTTGCATGACCCGTAATCTCGCCGAGTGGTTGACCTATCAGGAACGCGTCAACGTGCGCAGCATCGAGCTGGGGCTCGATCGCGTGCGTGAGGTGTGGCAGCGCATGGGTGCGCCGGCGCCGGCACGGCAGGTGATCATGGTGGGCGGTACCAACGGCAAGGGTTCCACCGTGGCCCTGCTCGAGGCGATGCTGACCGCGGCTGGTTTGCGCGTCGGCAGCTTCACCTCGCCGCATCTGCTGGATTACAACGAACGGATCCGCATCGATGGTGCGAATGCGGGTGATGCCGCACTGATCGCTGCGTTCGAGCGGATCGAGGCGGCGCGCGCGGCGGCTCCGGACGATGCGATTCCGCTGACCTATTTCGAATTCGGCACACTGGCCGCGCTGGATCTGTTCAGTCGTGCCGCAGTGGATGTGGCCGTACTGGAAGTGGGGCTGGGCGGTCGGCTGGACGCGGTGAATATCATCGACGCCGATGTGGCGATCGTCACCACGGTCGATCTGGATCACATGGACTGGCTGGGGCCGGACCGCGACAGCATCGGTCGCGAGAAGGCTGGCATCGCGCGGACAGGACGGCCGTTGATCGTCGGTGAACCGGACCCGCCGGCAGGGCTGCTTGAGGCCTTGGCTGCATGCGGTGCGCGGGTCGAGCGCGCCGGGATCGATTTCAAGGCGGAGCGTCATGCGGACGGCTGGCGCTGGCAGCACCGCGATGGCAGTGCGATGGAACTGCCCGACCCCGCGCTGGCTGCACCGGTGCAGTTCGCCAATGCGGCCGCGGCGATTGCCGCGCTGCATGCGTTGTGGGCGGATGATCGCTCGATCACGCCGAAGAGTTTCTACGTGGCGGTCAGCGCCGGCCTGCATGCGGTGCGCGTGCCCGCGCGGTTGCAATCGCTCGGCGGTGATCCGTTGCTGATCGTGGACGTGGGCCATAACCCGCAGGCCGCGCGCGCGCTGGCCGATTGGCTGGATGCGCAGCCGCCCAGCCGGGTGCATGCGGTCTACGGCGCGCTGGCGGACAAGGATGTGGCCGGCGTGATCGGCGCGCTCGGCACGCGCATCGAGCGCTGGCATCTGGCCGGACTGGATCGCGCCACGCCGCGTGGGCTGACGGCGGCGACAGTTGCGGCGGTACTGCGACAGGTCCTGCCGCAGGCAGCCTTCGACATCCATGCCGACGTGGCGGATGCGCTGGCCGCGGCGCGTGCGGCGGCACGACCGGGCGAGCGCATCCTCGCGTTCGGCTCGTTTTTCGTGGCCGGCGCGGTACTCGCCGAGGGCGCCGGCTGAACGCCGCGACCGCGCCACTTTGCCCGCTTGGTCATGGCGCTCGGCGCAGGCAGGTATAATCACGCTGTTACATGTCGCGTTTGCCGCCCTGGAGCGAAGTCTTGAAAATACGCCTGCTCGGAGCCGCCGTCCTGTTTGCCCTGGCGGCGCTGTTCCTCCCGATGATTTTTTCCGGCAAGTCGCCGACGCCTGGCAGCGATCAGACGGTGAATCTGGCGATACCGCCGGCACCGGATCGCGACCTGCAGACCAAGACCATGAGCCTGACGCCGGATGCCGCCGTCGGCACGCCGAATGCAGCGATTCCGGCCGCCGCCGCTTCGTCCGCGGCAACCGCCGTCATACCTGGCTCGGGTGGTCGTCTGGCCACCGTGGATATCGGCTCGAACCGCCCGCGTGATGTGCAAACCGATCCCGAGGCCGGGCGGAAAGCGCAGCCCACCACGGTCACCGCCGGTTCGGGTGTTGCGCCCAGCCAGCCGGTGATTCCGATGCAGAACAAGCCGGATGCCAGCATGCCGGCGATCAAGTCGCACGCGGTGACGG
Organism: Rhodanobacter sp.; assembly: GCA_036724165.1. Lineage (GTDB taxonomy): Bacteria > Pseudomonadota > Gammaproteobacteria > Xanthomonadales > Rhodanobacteraceae > Rhodanobacter. The sequence goes on along the minus strand of DAIMGD010000113.1, from coordinate 2,900 downwards.
TCGCGCCCAAGCCGGTACCGGGTGCGCTGCCGGCTTCCACGCCGACGGCTCCGGCGGCCGCAGCGGTCGGCCACGGCAGCTACACGCTCAACCTCAGCGCCTACGCCAGCGCTGCCGGTGCCTCGAACCTGGAGCGTCGCGTGCGCACGCTGGGCTATCCGGTGAGCAGCCATCCGATCAATCAGGCGGGCCAGCAGCGCACGCTGGTCACCGCCGGGCCGTTCGAGACCCGCACGGCGGCCGAAGCGGCACGCTTGAAGATCACCCAGTCGATTCCCGGCGCACCGGCACGGCTGGAGCAGGATGCCAGCCACGAAGAGGCCGCCGCTCCGGCGCTGATCGGCAAGGCCGCGTCGCCGACGACTCCGCATGCGAGCGCCAGGGCCGGCGGCTGGGCGGTGCAACTGGCCGCGATGAGCAGCCAGGGCGATGCGAATGCGCTGCGCGACAAGTTGCGCGCCGGCGGTTTCGATGGCTTCGTGGATTCGGTGCAGTCCGGCGGCAAGCAACTGTGGCGCGTGCGCGCCGGCCCGCAGACCCAGCGCGCCGATGCACAGCGCGTGCACGACCAGATCAAGGCCAAGCTGGGCATCGAAGGCAATATTGTCTCGGTGCCCTGAGCCTCCATGTAGCACAGCATCGATCAGACAGGCGAACGGATGAACTGGACCGATTGCATCATTCTTGGCGTACTGGCCTTGTCGGTCCTGATCGGGCTTTTCCGTGGACTGATTTCCGAAGTGCTGTCGCTGGTCATCTGGATTGCCGCGTTCTGGGTCGCGTGGATGTTCGGCCCGGTGGTATCGGCGCATCTGGAACACGCGATCCCGCTGTCTTCGCTGCGCTATTTCGTCGGTTACGGCCTGTGTTTTGTCGCCGTGCTAATCGTGGGGGCGCTGGTGCGTTTCGCGGTGAGGCGGTTGATCTGGAGTACCGGCCTGTCTGGCATTGACCGGATGTTCGGCATGGTGTTCGGCTTCGTGCGTGGCGTGTTGATCGTGACCCTGCTGGTTTTCCTGGTGGGCCTTACCGCGTTCACGCGCGAGTCGTGGTGGCAACAGTCGGTGCTGCTGCCGCAGTTTCAGGGCGCCGCGGCCTGGCTGGGGCAGAACGTGCCAGCCAGCGTGCCGGCCAGTGTGCGCGAACATCTGAAGCCGTCGGCGGTGATCGAGAAGGTCCAGTCGTCCGGTGTGCTCGAGCATCTGCGTGACTTGTCGGTGCCACCGCACGCCCCCATATCCGGCGCGACGTCCGCACCGGCGGCATCACACACAGCGTCACCGGCGGCTGCGACCAGCACAGCCGCCCACCCCACGAATTACTGAAGCAGGCTGCAATCATGTGCGGAATCATCGGCATTGTCGGTACTACCGAGGTGGCCTCGGCACTTTATGACGGACTGACCGTGCTGCAGCATCGCGGCCAGGACGCGGCCGGCATCGCCACCGTCGATGGCTCGCGCTTGCGCCTGCACAAGGGCAACGGGCTGGTGCGCGACGTGTTCGGCGAGGCTGCGATGAGTGGCCTGCGCGGGCGCATCGGCATCGGCCACTGCCGTTATCCGACCGCCGGCTCCGAAGGTTCGGCCGAGGCGCAGCCGTTCTACGTGAACTCGCCGTACGGCATCGCGTTCGCGCATAACGGCAACCTGGTGAACACCGACGTGCTGCGTCGCGAGATGTTCGAGGGCGATCGTCGCCACATCAACACCGAGTCCGATTCCGAGGTGCTGTTGAACGTGCTGGCGCACGAGCTGCAGATCCAGGACCGGATGGAGCTGACCCCGGACCACATCTTCAAGGCGGTGGCCGGCGTGCATGCGCGTGCCAGCGGTGGCTATGCCTGCGTCGCGCTGGTGCTGGGCTACGGGCTGGTCGCGTTCCGCGATCCGCATGGCATCCGTCCGCTGGTGCTGGGCGAGCGGATCACCGCGGAAGGTTGCGAGTACGCGGTGGCATCGGAGTCGGTCGCATTCGACGTGCTGGGTTTCAAGCGCGTGCGCGACATCGCGCCGGGCGAGGCGGTGATCATCACCGATGGCGGCCAGCTGCACAGCCGGCACTGCGCCGAGGGTGCGATGCATACCCCATGCATCTTCGAATACGTCTATCTGGCGCGGCCCGACTCGATGATCGAGGACGTCTCGGTGTACAAGGCGCGCCTGCGCATGGGCGAGAAGCTGGCCGACAAGATCCTGCGCGAGCGGCCCGATCACGGCATCGACGCGGTGATCCCGATTCCCGACACCGCGCGCACCGCGGCCAGCGCGCTGGCCGGCGCGCTCGGCGTGCCGTTCCGCGAGGGCTTCGTCAAGAACCGCTACATCGGCCGCACCTTCATCATGCCGGGGCAGGGCGAGCGGGTGAAATCGGTGCGCCGCAAGCTCAACGCGATCGACCTGGAATTCCGCAACAAGAACGTGCTGCTGGTCGACGACTCGATCGTGCGCGGCACCACCTCGAAGCAGATCATCCAGATGGCCCGCGACGCCGGCGCCAAAAATGTCTACTTCGCTTCCGCCGCGCCGCCGGTGCGCTATCCGAATGTCTACGGCATCGACATGCCATCGACATCGGAACTGATCGCCGCCGGTCATACCGAGCAGGAAGTGGAAAAGATGCTCGGTGCCGACTGGCTGATCTATCAGGATCTCGAAGATCTGATCCGCGCGGTGCAGGACGGCAACGAAAAGCTCAAGCACTTCGACACCTCGTGCTTCTCCGGCGAATACGTCACCGGCCTCGACCAGCGCTATCTGGAGCAGATCCAGCTGCTGCGCTCGGATGACGCCAAGGCGGCGCGCCGCAGCGCGTGACTGCGACTTCTTCCTCTCCCCTTTGGGGAGAGGGCCGAGGTGAGGGGCGGGTGCTCGCGAAAAACCATATGACCGACCTCCACGC
>DAIMGD010000112.1:0-7707 GCA_036724165.1 Rhodanobacter sp. | reverse complement strand
CCACTCCACTCCAGCGCTGCGGTCGCACCCTGCAACTCCGGCGCGCGCGCGGCGAACATCGCGTAATCGTCGGCGACAATGGCGCGCAGCGGATTCGCGCGAAACGCGCCGGGCGCATACAGCTTCACCTCGGCCAAGCTTTCCGGCGCGGTACCACCGCTGGCCGGCAGCGGATTGCGCGGCTGCAGGTCGGCCGACAGCGCGCCCGACCTCAGCGCCAGCCACACGATGCTGTCGCGGCCGACATTGCCGGCCGGGCCGTTGCCGATGCGCGACGCGGCGCGGAAAAAATCGCCGGCCTGCGGCTGCTGTCCCAGCACGCCGTCGCCGAAACGCAGATGCGCGGCACCGTCGTCGTCGATCTCGACCACGACGTGGCGATCGTCCGGGCCACTCTCCAGCAGGTCGTACTGCGACTGCCATTGCCAGCGCGGATCGGGCGTACCGGCCACCAGCACGTTGCCGAGTGCGCCGCCATAAACGCTCAGCTGCGGCAGCGCGCGGCGTGGATCGCGCGCAAACAGCTGGCACACCGGCGCGTTCAACGGCAGCGGCTCGGCCCAGGTCAGCGGCGTGCCGGGCAACACGTGGCCGGTATCGCTGGGCGGACGCCGCACATCCTGCACCGCGCCGTCGCAATGGCAGCAGCCGTACTGCGTGGTACCGGGCACCAGCCAGCAATCCTCGGCGAGGTCGTGACAGCGCGGGCACGCGTCCGGCAGCGCGGCGAGTGCGGCGGTGAGTCCGGGGTAGTCACCATCGCTGCCGCTGGGCATGCAGATCGCAGCGGAGGTGCACTGGCCGCGTACGTGTTCGCCGTGATCGACCAGCAACACATTGCCGCGCGCCAGACTGACATCGTGCAGCCAAGCGCAAGCCGGCGATGGCGTGCGTACCGACAGGCACAGGTCGAACGGCAGCGCATCGCAGGGATCCCACGCAATCTCCAGCAACAGGGTGCCGTCGAGCGGATCGACGGACGTCTGGACGTCCATCAGCCGCACCGCATGCCGATGCGCGGGATCGGCATCGGCGGGATTGCCGGTCAGCGGCCCCAGCACTTCCTCGAAGATCAGCAGGTCGCCGACTGCGAGCTTCAATGCACGTTGCGTTGCGGCCGCGGCCGCGGCGACCGGTGCGGGATCGTTCGCTGCCGGGGATGTCGCTGGCGTCGTCGATCCAGCCGGCGGCAGCGGTGGCGGCAGCGGCGCGTCGACCAGCGTCGCCCGCGTGCTGCCACGCGGCAGGCAGCACATCTCGTCGCCCCAGGTGTGCAGACGGATCGCGCTGTGCGCGGCAACCACGTTGAATGTGGCTGCACCATCCAGAAGCATCGGCTCGAACAGCAGTGCGCCCTGCGCGCGCGCGGCATCGAGCTGGGCCGCGCTGATCACGCCGGGCCTCGCGTTGTTCTGCCCCGGTGGCGGCACCAGCAGCAACAGGTTGTCGAGTTCAAGACCCAGATCGGAATCGGAGGCCAGCGCGACCAGCGCGCGCGCGTTGCAGCCTTCATGCATACGGTAGTCCACCAGCCGCGCATGCCGGCGCACCGAGATGCGCCGGCGCGCGGTAGCGAGATAGGCCTCGGTGGCGACCGCGTCCTGGTAGTAGCTGAGGTAGTCCGCGGTGTACGCCAGCGTCTCGACCAGCGCGATGCCGATGTCCGGCACGTGCCGCTCCTGCCACGCCGGCATGTCCAGCGCGATGCGGTCGAGGAACAGCTGACGGAAGCTGGCGTAATCCTTCGCCAGATAGTTGATTTCCGGCGGCGGCAACGGCGCCTGCACGCACGTCGTCGCTTCCGCGCAATCGAGCGTCTTCGCGCAGTCCAGACGGAAGTGCAGCGCCACGCAGGCATAGCGCGGATCGAAACCCGGATACGCCAGCCAGCTCGCCGGGTCGCTGCCCGAGGCCGCATCCACCAGGCACAGGCAGTACGCCGTGTGGTCGCCCTGGCGATCGAGCACCACGCGCAGGCAGGCGTCGTCGTGCATGTCCGGTTCCAGCTCGGGATTGACGCTGAGCACGCGCAGGCCGGTGATCCGATCGCCGCCGCTGATCCGCACGTTCGCCACGCCGATGCCTTGTGGAATGTCGCCGAACAGATGCACGCACAGGCTGGTGCCGTCGTCGCCGACCTCGACGTAGTCGATGCCGTTGAGCGTGCCGGACAGCCGCAGCTTCTCGCGCCGCGCCGGCACGCTGCATGCCGGCAATCGCGCGCAACCGATGGTGCCCAGGCTGACGGCGGGATTCGCGCTATTCATGGCAGGCTCCGCGTGAAGCTGTCGCTGCGCGTGTCGCCACTGGCGCGCACGGTGTAACTCAGGTCAACTCGCAGAGTGGAATCCTCGCTGCTCACCGCCAGCGCGCCGACGTCGATCACGTCGCCGAGCCAGCGCTGCAACGCCGCCTGCAAGGTGAACTGCAGCGCGGCGGCCAGCTCCTGGCTGTTCGGTGCGAACACCAGTTGCAGCAGGCCGCTGCCGAAGTCCGGCCGGTTGACGCGCTCGCCGGGATTGGTGAACAGCAACTGCTCGATCATGTCGCGCACATGATCGTCGTCATCGGTTTCCGCGCTGCGGCCGCGGTTGTCGAAATGGAACGGGTAATCCATGTTCATCATGACGTCCTCACATCGCGGTGACGCGCGTCTGGCTGGCGACGATCAGCAATGGCGTGCCGGTCGGCGCGCAAATCGCCTGGCTGTCGAACAGCAGCAGCGGCTGCCCGTTGGAAGTCACCCGAGTGGCGGCGGTGACGAACTGCGCGGTAACGCACGGCCCGTTCGCCGCCGGTGGCGGTGGCAGCGCGCAGCCGGCAACCAGCCACGGCGCCGGCATCGTCACGCTGGGCTGGCCGCTGACGGTGACGCGCGGATTCGGCGCGGTGGCCTGCGCCTGTCCGCCGTGCGAACAGAGCACGCTGGCGCCGACATGGATGAGGAAGCCAGGCATCGTGCATCTCCTACGTCACGACCAGCGCGCCGTTGTTGATCGTCACCGTCGGCCCGGCCAGCACGATGGTGGCGCCCTGGCCGTTGGAAATCGTGATGCCGATCTCGTTGACAATGATCATCGCGCCGGTGACGCTCTTCAGCAGGATGCCGCCGGCCGGTCCCGGCGCGTCGCTGATCGAGATGGTGTTCTGCAGGCCCGACTGCAGCACCACGCTCGGGCTGGCCGGATTGCCGGCCAGGGCCAGCGCCGGCACTTCCGCCGCCACGCCCCAGAAACCGCCGACCCAGATCGGATAATCCGGATCGCCCTGCTCGAACTCGATCCACACGCCGGCGCCGATCTGCGGCACCACGTAGACGCCGCTCTGCTTGCCGGCGATCGGCACGCACGGTATCGCCCAGCTCGACGGCAGCAGGCCGGATATGTCCGGCACCATCGCCTGGATGCGCCCGCGCTGTTCGGGATCCACGTTCTGGATCACCGTGCCGCGGTACTTGCCGTAATAGCGGTTCATGCCAGCACCAGTGGCACGGTCGAGATCAGCCCCTTGCGCGACAGCTCGAAGCTCTGCTTGTACTCGCCGCGCTTGATCGTGTGGCGCACCTGGGTGACGTAGTGCAACCCGTCGAACGCGGGGCCGACGCCGCGCACGCCGACCAGCTGACGCGACTTCAGCACGCGGCCGTAGCGGGTCACATCAAGGCTGCCCTTGCCGGTGACGGTGTCGGCGGATTTCGCCGCCTCGGCCATGCCCAGCAGCATCGCGCGCATCGGCGAATACTTCGCGGTCTCGGGCAATTCGCGGAATTTCTGCGGCGGCGGATCGATCAGCCCCAGCGGCGGATTGAGCGGGCCGATATCCGGGATCGGAATCGGCAGCGGAATCTTGGTCTGTTCGTTCTGGATGTAGACGATCGGCAGGCTACGCGCGTTGCCGTCGTAGCTGAAGCTGAGGTTCTCGACATTGCTTGCCGCATCCATGTCCGCGTTCAACGCCGGCTGCGGCACGCCGACCTTCACCTTCGGCCCCCAGTACGCCGTGCTCGTGCCGGGCACCGGACCGGGATCGAGATAGAACACGTAGCCGACGCGTTCGGCCAGCGTGCGGATGTATTCCAGGTCGCTGCCCTGCTGGGTCGGCACGCGGTTGGTCGGGATCGGCACGTCGATCGCGATGCTCGGGATCACCAGCGGCACGATGCCGAGGAACGCGTACTTGGCCAGCAGCAGCGCCACGATTCCCTCGGCCGGCATCGCCGGATATGGCAGGCCCGGCAGGCCGGAGAATTCCAGCTTGCTCATCACCGCAGTGAGGTCGTCGCCGGTCACCTGCAGCGTGGTGTGGCGCTGGTCCGCGCCGGGCAGCACTTCGGTGCGGGTCACCACGCCGTCGATCAGCACCTGCGGCATGCCGTTAAGCGTGACCACCACGATCACCCGCAACAGCGGCACCACGCCGCCACCGCTGAGCAGGAACAAGGTATGCAGCGGCGACTGCACGCTCAGCGTGAACTGCAGAGTGAAGGCGCCGGCCGCCTCGTCCGGCGCACTCACCTCGATCTGGGTCAGCGCATCCAGCACGATCTGCGGCACCGGCACCGGCACCACCGGGCCGACCAGCAGGGTCAGGTGCACGCCCTTAAGCATGCGGCACCCCCGGGATGCCTTCGGGCAAGGTGATGCGCAGCTGCTTTCCGATCGTCTCGGTCAACTCCTCCGGGCGCAGCGCGCGGTTGGCATCGCACAGCCGCCAGAACTGTTCGGGATCGCCGAGGTAGCGCGCCGTGATGTTGTCCAGCCGCTCGTTCTGCACCACCTGGTGCCATTGCAGCAGGGCGAGGTTTTCCGGCGCCGGCACGAAGCGGCGCTTGAGATAGGTCACCGGCGTGCCGTCGGCGCGCACGAGGATCGCGGTCGGCGTCAACGCGTAGCGGCTGGTCGGCGGGAAGATCGGGGTCATGAGATCACCTCCATCAGGGCACTCCGGTGATGCCGAACGCGGACAGCGGCTGGCCCGCACTGGTGCTGGCCAGCCGCTCCTTCTGCTGCAGGTAGTTCATGAACAGGCTGGCGGCCTTGTGCCCGGACGGCACATCGTTCACCGACAACACGCGCAGGCCGAGGCTGACCTTGGCGCGGATCGGATTCAGCGCCGTGTCGAACGCCTCCTCGGTGATGCTGAATTCGGTGATGCGCACCGGCAGGATGCGCGACTTGCTCCACACGAACAGCGCCAGCGGCGTCTCCATCGGCACGATCTCCAGCGTGCCGATCTGTGCCAGCACATCGTTCGCGCGCAGCTGCCCGCTGGTCGGATAGACCATTGTCTCCAGCGCCGCCAGCTGCGCGAAGATGCCGGATTGCGTGGTGACGCTGTTCTGCTCCGGAAACTCCAGCTGGTCGGTGGCGTCGATCTCCGCCTCCAGCTTCAGCGTCTCCACCGGCGGCCCCTTCAGCCGCAGCACTTCGGAACGGTCGCCGCCATCCGCGCTGACCGCCTGCACCTGCAGCGAGCGGGTCAGCGAATCGGGGTTGTACTGCAGCGCGATCACCCGCAGCACTGCCGAGGTGTCGGCATCGATCAGCACGATGCCGCCCTTGAGAATCCGCGGTGAGCCGGGGAAGGCGCTCATGGCACGTGACCGAAACCGAGCAGCTTGTCCATCCGGCTCAGCACATAGGAGAAGCCCTGCACGCGCGGGCTGTGGTTGCCCTCGATCGTGTACAGCATGCCGTCCTGCACCGAATGCACCAGGCCGGTATGACCGAGCCAGCCGGCGAGACTCACCCGCCACCACACCACGACGTCGCCCGGCACGGGTACATAACCGCTGCCCGGTGGCTTGGACCAGCCCTGCTGCTTGAACTCGGCCAGCAGCGTGCGCGCACTGGCGATATAGGTGAACGGCATCGCCGCCTTGTCGCCGCCGCTGGCCTGCATGAAACAGTAACTGACGAAGGCGGCACACCATGACTGGCCTTCGTCGAGGCCGGCCGGTGCGAGGTATTTGCGCACGAACGGACCGCGGTTGTCGCCACCGATCTCGCGTGCGTTCGCCTTCAGTTCGCCGATCGCTGCCGCCAGTGCGGCACGTCCGCGCTTGCTGCCGCCGCTCGCCGGCAGGGTGGCGTAATCGACCGCGGTCGGCGTCTTGATGAACGGCTTCGGGTGCTGCAGGCTCCACCATGTCAGCGGCCCGGCCACGCCGTCGACGACCAGCGGCTGGCCATGCTGATCGAGATTCTGCGTCTGGAACGCGCGTGTCGCCTGCCAGGTCTTGGTGTCGAACGTGCCGTTGATGTCGGCCGCGTAACCACGTTGCACCAGCAGCTGCTGCAACTGCCGCACCTGCGTGCCCTGATCGCCCTTGCGCAAGGTATCCATCGTCATTGCTCCGTTGGCCTCGGGGTGCTGCCCATCCGGGCCGCGTGCAGCACCGCGGCGTTGATCTTGATGTTTGGGTTGAGCTTGAGCGCGGCATCGACATTCGTCTGCGCCTGCCGCGGCTGGCCGAGCACGACATAGGCCTTGGCCAGCGCAGCATGCGAAGCGGCCGGCACCGGCGCGCCGGTGCCCTGCAACTGTTTGGCGATAGCAGCGATTTCGCTCTGCTTGCTGCTTTCGGTTGGGGATAGCGCGGCGGGTGCGGGTGCTGCTGCCGAAGGTGCCATCGCAACCGTGCCCGCACTGGCTGGCGTGCCTGCCGCCGTTGCGGTCGGCGCGAGCGGCGTGGTGCCGAATGTGGACGAACTCGCCGCAGGCGCAGGTGCCGGTGGTGCGATCGGCGCATCCGCCTGCACCTCGTTCAACTTCGCCGTGAGCACCGGCACCAGGGCGGCCTGCACCTGCGCCGACGGCTTCTGCTGCAGCAACGACTGCGCCAGTTGATAGCCCTTGTCGACCTCGCCGATCGCGCGATAGCCATCGGCCACCCGCGCCTGCAGTTGCGGGTTGTCGGCAGAACGCTCCTCGATGGCACTCAACGTCTGCGCCGATTGCTGCTGCTGCGCCGGGTCGGTGGGCGCCGTTGGCTGTGCGCGGAGGCGATCCACCATCGCCATCTTGAAATCGCGTCGCTGCACGATCATCACCGTGATCGCCGCCAGCGCGAACACGAACAGGATGAAACCGCAGATCAGCACCAGCCTCTCGTAGCCGAGCAGACCGCCGAAGATGTTCATGGCGAGATGTCCATCAGTTCTTCCCCGGCAAATCGAAATTGAAGGGGCCAGGCCGGTTGATGCCAAAAGACTTCTGCGCAGCCGCGAGCACCGCATCGCTGCATTCGACCGTGCTGGGTTCGTCTTTCGCCGCAACGGCTGGCTGGCGCTCGCGCACGGTACGGGTTCGCTCCAGCACGATCGCTGCGCGCCGCATCAGTTCATAGGCGCTCTCGCGCTGCTTGTTGAACGGCATCTTCTCGAACTTTTCCCGTCCAGCAGGATCGCCAGGCGCAAGCGGATCGGGGCTGCCGGTCTTCCCGAGGAATTCGTCGACCGCGCCATGTTCCATCGGCGGCCCCTTCGGCTCGGGCTCCTGTTTTCCCTGTTCCGGAGGGAGTTCGCTTTCGCCGCTTTGCCGTGCCAGCGACAAGTCACATCCGGCACATACCTTGGGGTCGACCAGCCAGTCGTGGGCGGCCTGCGCCCGCTCGTTGGCCAGCTCCACGTTGCCTTCGAACTGCGGAGCGTGCTCCTTGTCGCGCGGCCCTTCGGGAGAAGTGAAACCCTTGATCGATGTAACCCC
>DAIMGD010000111.1:0-7709 GCA_036724165.1 Rhodanobacter sp. | reverse complement strand
AATGACTGTCGCGTCGCAAGACGTACAGAACCCGGCTTACAGGCCGACTCCACCTATTCCCGAGCAAGATCCCCTCGACGTGGCGACCGCCACGCCGAGGGGATTGCGTGGGCATGCGCCGGGGATGAACGCTGATTCATCGCCAACCCGCCTGCGCGGCCCGGCGCGGCCCTTGCGGGCGGCTTGCTGGCGCGGGCCGGAATTAAAAAATCCCTTGCTTTCAAACACCTTGCCTAGGTTCGTGAGAAAGCGCTGGAAATACCGTCACAACTTCGCCTTTCTCTTTGATTCACAAGCGGTTTCCCTTGACAGTCTCATGGGGCGAGACTATCGTGGGTTCCAGTGTGAAATTGTGGGTTTTAGTGGAGAGCTTGAACGTGTTCCAGGGCGAAACCGCCATCACTGTAGACGACAAGGGCCGGCTGGCCATCCCGACCGCGTATCGCGAATCGGTGACGGGCGAGTGCGGCAACCGTCTGGTGATCACCTACAACCCGTTCGAGTCCGGTTGCCTGTGGCTGTTTCCGCACGCGGTGTGGGAGCAGGTGCGCGATCAGGTCAATGCGCTGTCCAAGGTGATCAAGGCGCACCGCGACATGCAGATGAAGCTGGTCGGTGCGGCGGCCGTGGTCGAGCCCGATGGCGCGGCACGCATCCTGCTGCCGGCCAGTCAGCGCGCCACCACCGGCATCGACAAGAAGGCGGTGCTGCTGGGCATGGGCGACAAGTTCGAGTTGTGGAGCGAGCAGGAACACCTGAAGAAGATCCGCCAGACCATCGGCGAAGACGAGATCACACAAGCAATGGCGGAATTGCGCCTGTAGGGCGCGATCGGCACGTGGCGGGACGGGAGCGGGAGTGCGGCATGGCCGAGCAGCAGTTGCGGCACATCCCGGTGATGCTGGGTGAAGCAGTGGAGGGACTCGCCGTGCATTCGGGCGGGCGTTATCTCGATGGAACGTTTGGTCGCGGCGGTCACGCCCGCGCCATTTTGTCGTCGCTGGGGCCCGACGGCCGGCTGCTGCTGATGGACCGCGATCCCACCGCGATCGCCGCCGCCCAGGCCGAGTTCGCCGGAGATCCACGCGTATCGATCCGGCATGCCAATTTTTCCAGTCTGGGCGAATGGGACGAGACCACGGCCGGCCTCGATGGCGTCCTGCTCGATCTGGGCGTGTCCTCGCCGCAGCTGGATGAAGCCGCGCGCGGCTTCAGCTTCATGGCCGATGCGCCGCTGGACATGCGGATGGACAGCAGTCAGGGCGAAAGCGCGGCGGATTTCCTGGCGCATGCCGACGAACGCGAGATCGCCGACGTGCTGTGGCGGTTTGGCGAGGAACGACACAGCCGGCGCATCGCCCGCGCCATCGTCACCGATCGCGACGCCACCCCGTTCACCCGCACCGGCCAGCTGGCGGGGCTGATCGAACGCCTGGTCGGCCGCCACGAGCCGGGCAAGCATCCGGCCACACGCAGTTTCCAGGCCTTGCGCATTCGCGTGAACGGCGAGCTGGAGGCGTTGCAGCAAGGCATGCACGCCGCCATGGAGCGACTCAAGCCCGGCGGCCGGCTGGCGGTGATCAGCTTCCATTCGCTGGAGGACCGCGCGGTGAAACTGTTCATCCGCGATCAGTCCGGCCATGTGCAGAACCGCCGGCGCGGACCGCCGGTGCTGGGTGCTCCGGCGCGCCTGGTCGCGGTCGGCAAGGCGCAGTTCCCTTCCGATGGCGAGATCGCCGCGAATCCGCGTTCGCGTTCGGCGGTCCTGCGCGTGGCGGAGAAATTGTCCGAGCAGGGCCCGCCGGAAGGGAGCCACGCATGAAGGTGATCGGCGCCGTGTTCATGCTGATGCTGCTGGCGACCGTATTGGCCAGCGCGCTTGGCGTGGTGTGGACGCGCCACGAGAGCCGCGTGCAGTTCGTCAACCTGACCGCACTGCAGAATCAGCGCGACGATCTGAATATCGAATACGGCAAGCTGGAGCTGGAACAGGCGACCTATGCCGAGCCGCGGCGCATCGACGACGAGGCGCGGCAGAAACTGGGCATGTTCGATCCGCGCCCGCAAGACATCCGGTTGCTGCGTTGATGAGCTGGCGCAACCGCACTCCCGTTTCGCGCCAGGGCCGCCGCCACATCGCCGGCCCCAGTGCACGCAAGCGCATGGTCATCGTGGTCGGGCTGCTCGGACTGGCCTCGCTCGGACTGGTGGCGCGCGCGTTCGACCTGCAGGTCGTGCGCAAGCAGTTCTATCAGCGTCAGGGCGATGCGCGCTTCCTGCGCGAAATGCCGATCCCGGTATCGCGCGGCACCATCTTCGACCGCAATGGCGAGCCGCTGGCGGTGTCGACGCCGGTGATGTCGATCTGGGCCAATCCGTCCGAAGTGCTCGACAACGAGGAACGCATTCCCCCGCTGGCCAAGGCGCTGGGTGTGGACGCGGATGAATTGAAGGAGCAGCTGGCGCAGCGTTCCGATCGGGAATTCGTCTACCTGCGCCGGCAGATGGCGCCGGCCGCCGCGCAGGTGGTGCTGGACCTGGGTATTCCCGGCATCAACGGCCAGCGCGAATTCAAGCGCTTCTACCCGTCCGGCGAAGTGACCGCGCACGTGCTGGGGTTCACCAATATCGACGACCACGGTCAGGAAGGCCTCGAGCTGGCCTACGACGACTGGTTGTCCGGCAAGCCGGGTGCCAAGCGGGTCATCCGCGACCGCATGGGCCACGTGGTGGAGGACGTCGAGCAGGTGCGCGCGCCGAAGCCGGGCCAGAACCTCACGCTCAGCATCGATCGGCGCATCCAGTTCCTGGCCTATAGCGAGCTGAAGGCGGCGATCGACAAATCCCAGGCCGACTCCGGTTCGATGGTGATCCTCGACGTCAGGACCGGCGAAGTACTGGCGATGGTCAACCTGCCGACCTACAACCCGAACGCGGTGGGCGGCTCGCCGGCCTCAAATCGCCGCAACCGCGCGATGACGGACGTGCTCGAACCGGGCTCGACGGTCAAGGCGGTGCTGATGGCGGCGGCGCTGTCCAGCGGCAAGTTCACGCCGACCAGCCCGATCATCGACACCACCGGCGGGCACTGGTTCTATCTCGGCCATGACATCCACGACACCCACAACTGGGGCCTGCTGACGCCGACCGGGGTGATCACCAAGTCCAGCAACGTGGGTGCCGCGCACATCGCGGCGGCGCTCGATACCACGCTGATGTACGACACCTATCGCGCGTTCGGTTTCGGCTCCAGCACCAACAGTGGCTTCCCCGGCGAAGCTTCCGGCTATCTCAAGCCCGGAAGTGGCTGGGGTCAGCGCGAGCAGGCGATCTTCGGCTACGGCTACGGTCTCAACGTGACCGTGCTGCAGCTGGCCAATGCCTACGCGACGATCGCCGACAGCGGCGTGATGCATTCGCCAACCTTCATCAAGGGCGACGACAATGACGCCAAGGCGATTGTCGAGCCGCAGATCGCGCATGAACTGGTCGGCATGCTGGAGACCACCACGCAGCCGGGCGGCACTGCGGCGCCGTATGCCTGGATCGCCAACTACACGGTGGCCGGCAAGACCGGTACCGCGCACAAGGCGACCGCCGGCGGCTACTCCAAGGACAACTACAGCGCGGCTTTCGCCGGCATGGTGCCGGCGACGGATCCACGGCTGGCCGCCGCGGTGGTGATCGACAATCCGCGCAAGGGCAGCTACTACGGCGGCCTGGTTTCCGGCCCGGTGTTCGCCAGCGTGATGGCCGGCGCACTGCGCCTGCTCGACATCCCGCCGGACAACATCGGCCGCTGGTATGTCGGCGGTCCGTTGCAGGTTGAGAGCGGCTTGATCGGCAGCAAGCCACCCGATGCGCCGAACATCGAGGAAGCTCCGGTCGACGAGGGAACGCCATGAGCACCGGTCATCTCGATCAGCTGCTGCTGGGGATTGCCGATGCACAGGTTGCCGCCACGCCGGGTGCCGGTCGCATCGTGGTGTCCGGGTTGACGCTGGATTCGCGTCGCGTGCGCCGCGGCGATGCATTTTTCGCGCTGCGCGGCCAGCACGGTCACGGCATCGAGTTCGCCGCCGGTGCGGTGCAGCGGGGCGCCGAGGTCGTGCTGGCCGAGGCGCCCGAAGTCGAGCTGCCCGCGCTGGAGGTTCCGGTGCTGTGGATCGACGGCCTGCACGCCCAGGCAAGTGAGATCGCGGCCCGTTTCTACGAGCGGCCCAGCGAGGCGATGCGGGTAGTCGGGATCACCGGCACCAACGGCAAGACCTCCTGTGTGCAGTTGCTGGCGCAGGCATTGAGCCTGCTCGGTCATCGCGCCGCGACCATCGGCACGCTCGGCGCGGGCCTGCACGGCAAGCTGCGCGAAGGTGAGCGCACCACCCCGGATGCGATCAGCGTGCAGGGCCTGCTGGCGGAATTCCGCGATGCGGGCAGCAGCCATGTGGCGATGGAAGTCTCCTCGCACGCGCTCGAGCAGGGTCGCGTGGATGCGGTGGATTTCGAGCTGGCGGTGTTCACCAATCTCACCCGCGACCATCTCGATTATCACGGCAGCATGGAAGCCTATGGCGCCGCCAAGGCGAAGCTGTTTGGATGGCCCGGCCTGCAATGCGCAGTGATCAATATCGATGATGCGTTCGGCGCCGAACTGGTCGCCCGGCTGGACGGCGGCGTGAAGCTGCTGCGCTTCAGCATGGCCGATCGCGGCGACGCGGAAATTGCCGCCAGCGAGATCGTGACGTCGGCCGAGGGGCTGCAGTTCAATATGCGCACGCCATGGGGCACGCGCGCGCTGGGCAGTCGGCTGCTGGGCCGTTTCAATGTCGCCAACCTGCTTGTGGTGGCGGCTTGTCTGGGTGCACTGGGCGAGTCGTTCGAGCGCATTGTCCGCACGATCGAGAGCCTGCAGCCGGTCAATGGCCGGATGAATCGTCTGGGCGGCCTGCAGGGCGCGCCGCTGGTGGTGGTGGACTATGCCCACACGCCCGATGCGCTGGAGCAGGCCTTGACGGCGCTGCGCGCGCACTGCGCCGGGCGGCTGATCTGCGTGTTCGGCTGCGGCGGCGAGCGTGACGCCGGCAAGCGCCCGCTGATGGGCGCGATCGCGGCGCGGCTGGCGGATCTGGCGATCGTCACCGACGACAACCCGCGCGGCGAAGATGGCGATGCGATCGTGGCGCAGATCGTCGCCGGCATGGCTGCGGTGACGTCGATGACGGTCGAGCGCGATCGCGCGGCGGCGATCGGCGATGCGCTGAGACTCGCGCAGCCCGGCGATGTGGTGCTGATCGCCGGCAAGGGCCACGAGACCTATCAGGAAGGCGCCGCCGGCAAGCGTCCGTTCGACGACCTGGCCGTCGCCCACGCCGCGCTGGAACGCATGCAGTGGGAGCCGCGCGCATGATGGCGCTGAGCACCATCGCGGTGTGGACGCACGGACGGATCTCCGGCAGCGACGTCGAAGTCACCGGCGTTGCCATCGACACGCGCAAGCTGAAATCGGGCGATCTGTTCGTGGCGATCAAGGGCGAACGCACCGACGGCCACGATCATCTGGCCGAGGCCGCCGCACGCGGTGCCGCCGCCGCGCTGGTGACGCGCAGGATCGAGAGCGAGTTGCCGCAGGTACTGGTGGACGATGCCGCCCTGGCGCTGGGCGACCTGGCCAGCGCGGTGCGGGCCCAGCGCGACGTGCGCGTGGTCGGCATCACCGGTTCCAACGGCAAGACCACGGTGAAGACGCTGGCGGCGTCGATCCTGTCGCGGCATGGCCGCACCCACGTCAGCTCCGGCAACTACAACAACGAACTGGGCCTGCCGCTGAGCCTGCTGGCGATGCGGGAAGACGCCGAGTACGCGGTGTTCGAGATGGGCGCCGGCAAACCGGGCGACATCGCCTACCTGGCTGCCATCGCACGGCCCGATATCGGCCTCGTCACGCTCATCGCGCCGGCGCATCTTGCGCGGATGGGCAGCATCGAAGGCGTGGCCGAAACCAAGGGCGCGCTGTACCAGGCCTTGCCGGCCGACGGCATCGCGATCATCAACGCCGACGACCACTTCGCCAGTTTCTTCGACGGGCTGGCCGGCGCCCGCAAGGTGCTGCGCTTCGGCCTCGATCAGCCGGCGGACATCGGCGCGGACATCATCGAGCAGCGCGTGGATCGATCGCGCTTCGTGGTCAGCACGCCGCGCGGCGATGCCGAGGTGGCGTTGCCGCTGCCCGGTCGCCACAACATCGCCAATGCGCTGGCCGCCGCGGCGATTGCGCTGGCGCTCGAGGTGCCGCTGGACACCATCGTCGCCGGGCTGGAACAGGTGCCGGGCGTGGCCGGACGGTTGCGTCGCGAAGTGATGGCTGGCGGCTGGACGTTGATCGACGACAGCTACAACGCGAATCCCAGCTCGATGGCGGCGGCGATCGACACGCTGCTGCTGGCTCCGGGCGAGCGCTGGCTGGTACTGGGCGACATGGCCGAACTGGGCCCGGATGCGCGCGCGCTGCATGCCGGCGTGGGTACGCGCGCCCGTGAGCGCGGCATCGACCGGCTGTTCGCGGTCGGGCCGCTCGGCGTGGCCACGGTCGAGGCATTCGGCGCGAGCGGCGAACATTTCGCCGACCAGCCGACGCTGATCGCCGCGCTGCAGGCACAACTGCATGCCGGCGTCACCTGCCTGGTCAAGGGTTCGCGTTCGGCGGCGATGGAACAGGTGGTGGCGGCGCTCGGAAGTCGTTCCGGCCATGCCACGCAGAACAAGGGGAGGGCGTCCGATGCTGCTTGAACTCGTGGACTGGATGGCACGGCATTTCACCGCGCCGCATCTGTTCCAGTACATCACCTTCCGCACGATCATGGCGGCGCTGACTGCGCTGGCGGTGTCGCTGCTGCAGGGGCCGGCGCTGATCCGCCGGCTGAGTGCGATGAAGGCCGGCCAGGTGGTGCGCAGCGACGGCCCGCAGACCCATCTGATCAAGGCCGGTACGCCGACCATGGGCGGCGTGATGATCCTGCTCTCGGTCGCCAGCGCGACCCTGCTGTGGGCTGACCTGCACAACCGCTACGTGTGGGTGGTGCTGATGGTGATGCTGGCCTTCGGCGTGATCGGTTTCTACGACGACTACCGCAAGCTGGTGCTGAAGGACAGCCGCGGGCTGGCCAGTCGCTGGAAGTATTTCTGGCAGTCGCTGTTCGGTCTCGGTGCGGCCGTGTTTCTGTATGTCAGCGCACCGCATGCGATCAGCGGCCTGCCGGTGGCGGAGACCGCGCTGTACGTGCCGCTGTTCAAGCAGGTGGTGCTGCCGCTGGGGCTGTTCTTCGTGGTGGTGGCGTATTTCATGATCGTCGGCTTCTCCAACGCGGTGAACCTCACCGACGGCCTGGATGGCCTGGCGATCATGCCGACCGTGCTGGTCTCCGGCGCACTCGGCGTGTTTGCGTACCTGGCCGGCAACAAGGTGTTCTCCGAATACCTCGGCATTCCGTCGATTCCCGGCGCGGGCGAGCTGTCGATCTTCTGCGGCGCGCTGGCCGGCGCCGGGCTCGGCTTCCTGTGGTTCAACACGTATCCGGCGCAAGTCTTCATGGGCGATGTCGGCGCGCTGGCGATGGGTGCGGCGCTCGGTTGCGTGGCGGTGATCGTGCGCCAGGAAATCGTGCTGCTGGTGATGGGCGGCGTGTTCGTGATGGAAACCGCGTCGGTGATGA
>DAIMGD010000110.1:0-7730 GCA_036724165.1 Rhodanobacter sp. | reverse complement strand
CTAACGTGCGAACTCTTTCATGGCGACCGATGAAGCTTTCCCCCTCGGCCGGCTCAGTGCTATATGGTCGCCAATACTCCTTTGTTGGCCAGTCGATATTTTTTGCTTGGGCAACGACGGCGAATTCATAAGCACAGGAGTGGACAGTAGCATCCCCAATTTCGCCCCACTCTAAGAGCATGGTAACGTGGAATCGCTCAGCTGGATCGACTATAAATACATCAAGCACTACAGCAAATTCGCCTGGCTGTACATTTCCAAGATATATAGTTTCGTTTTCTATAAGTATTGAATCGTTAGATGCCGAACTAGAGACCTTTACGGAAGTAGCAAGACCAGGGCCAGAGTTTCGAAATGGCACTGAGACCTGAATATTTCGGCCCGCCTCATGCAGCGGGTAACGTTTTTGCAATTCGTTGATAAAACCGGGTGCAACAGATGTTGTAAATCGGCTTCTTATCGTACTCAAGAATTTATCTAGAGATATAGAAACGTGATTGAGAAATGGTCTTAGAAAATCTAGAGCCAGAAACGACCCATTTTCGTCGGCCAGCTTAAGGCCATCTATAACGGCTCTTTTGCAATCCTCTACATCCAAGAGAAGCGTCGGACCAACAGCCGAAACTTGCTTTAACTTGTAATACACCTCTTCAACGACCGCTTTCACCTTTGGCGAGTCAAAGATTGAACAGTAAAATCTCACAACACTGTGGTTGAGAATGCCTAAAACGACCTTTCGTGCGGCCATTGCTGCATCGATATCAGCAAACGGTGCTTTGATGGGCTGAAGCGTTTCACAGAGCTTGGAATGCGCGCTTTCCAAGGTTTTATATTTTATGTAATTCTGTACTTTAGGATCGATGCGCAAGTACGCTACAAGTTCCGTGGCGCCACTCTCGGCCATCGAAATCATTGCCCATTGCATATCGTTGCTTGCCGCACCGCTGGGCAATAAATCTGGAACGGCCAAACATCGAAATAGCACTGGAAGGACTTCGCGCGCTTCGCATTCTTTGCACGCAAGGACTATGAGTTCGCCAATGCTTTTACTATGAGCCACATCTTCAACACGTTCGCGCAACCAATGTAGAAGTATTGCTCTAGCCTCTTTGTGCAGAGGGTCATCAGGTGACCTGATTAGTAACTCGAGTTCACGCAAGTCGGATGAGTGGTCCAACGCCTGTTGTTCGTTCATCCTTGCCCCCTTGGCAACTTAACTGTTCGTCAAATGTATGGTGCTTGGCCTATTGGCTAGCTTTCGAAGGATATTGCTCGATTCGCTAGTGATCGGATACCACATGAAGATGGCCGCCCAAACGGCATCCTCCGATATGCGCTATTGCCGGCCAATTTTATATATTCCGCCAATACTCCCCACCCACGTCATAAAGCGCATGGTTGATTTGCGCCAGCGAGTTGTACATCACTGCCTCGATCAGGTACTCGAACACGTTGCGCCGATCGCGCGCCGTCACCTGCAGCACCTTGAGGCTGTCTGAGACCAGCGCATTCCGTGCCTCGCCATAGCGCTTCACGTCGGCGATCTGCTGGCACTTCTCTTCTCGAGTCGAGTGGATCAGCTCGATCTCGGTGGCGATCTCTCGGTCGTTGTCCCCAGCCAACGACGCGCCCCAGAAGGGGTTGGCGCCGATCAGCGACAGCCAGCCGTCGTGCCTCTCGCAGCCTTGATTGAACACGCTGTAGTGCATCGACTTCCCCTGAATCGTGTTGCGCTTTGCAGGCAGCTGGCTTCCATCGTCGAACCATCATAAGGCGTCGAGACGATCCACGCCCGCTGATACCAGCGCAGAGTCCGCGCTGTCGTCGCCGACCGCCTCAGTCTGCCTCATCCGGCGCAGGCAACGTCAGCTCGAACACGCAGCCTCCGCCCGCTCGCGGCAGGCAGCGCACGCTGCCGTGGTGGCGGTCGGCGATCTGCCTGACCAGGGCCAGGCCCAGTCCCCAGCCACTGCCGGTTTCCGCGGTGTTGGCTGGGCGGTAGAACGGTTCGAAGATGCGTTCGCGTTCGGCTTCGGCGATGCCGGGACCGCGATCGCCGACTTGCAGGATGCGCTGGCCGTGGACGTCGATGTGCAGCTGGGCATCCACGCCCTGAACGCCGTATTTCAGTGCGTTTTCGAGCAGGTTGCGGATCAGCCGGCGCAGCAGCCGCCCGTCGCCGCGGACTTCCGCGGGAACGACCTCGAACGCGATGTCGAGCCGCGAGCTCTCTTCCGCCACCAGAGCCGCCAGATCCAGCGAATCCTGCGCCGGCGCGGGCGCCACGGTCTCCAGTTTGCTGGCCAGCAGGATCTCCTCGATCTGCTCGCCGATCTCCGCGCAGTCGTGGCGCATGCCGTGCAGCAACTCGGCGCGCGGTGCGGTCTCGTACAGTTCCAGCGCCAGCCGCACGCGCGCCAGCGGCGAGCGCAGCTCGTGCGAGGCGTTGACCAGCATGCGGCTGTGCGCTTCGAGCAGGCTGGCGACGCGGTCGGCCATGCCGTTGAAGCTGGTCGCCAGGCTGGACACTTCGTCCCGACCGGATACCGGAGCGCGCGCGCTGAGGTCGCCGCCGCCGAAACGATCGACATCGCTGGCGAGCGCCTCCAGCCGCCGGGTCAGCCGGCGCACCACCGGGTACGTGCCCAAGGCCACGGCCAGTGCGATCAGGGCGAGCAAGGCGAGCCCACCCAGATGCACTTGCAGCGAGTCGGTATGCATGCGCGCGACGATCACGCGGCCGTCGTCCAGCTGGATCAGCCGCGACACCGACATGCCGTGGCCCGGCATGCCCTGCGCGACCGCGGCGGGACTGTCGAGACCGGCTTGGTTGCCCGCGCCGGCCAACCGCACGCCGTGCCGGTCATACAGCGCCAGCCCCTCGACCGGCGGCACCACCAGCGCGGCCAGCGCGGTGTGCAACGCGTCGGCCGAGCCACCTGATGGCAGTGCCTTGCTGACCAGCGCGCCCATGAAACGGTCGTGATCCGTGCTGGCGGTGCGCTCGGCGGTGAATTGCCACAGCACCGCGCTGAGGATGACCACGATTACCAGCGAGGCCAGCGTGGTCAGGTAGATGCGTACGTACAGGCGCTGGATCACAGCGGCGCCCCGTCGTCCTGCACCCGGGTGAACAGGTAGCCGACCCCGCGCAGGGTGAGGATGCGCTTGGGCTGCCTGGGCTGATCCTCGATCGCGGCGCGGATGTTGGAGATGTGCACGTCGATGCTGCGCTCGAACGCATCCATCGCACGCCCCGCCACGCAATCGAGCAGCTGGTTGCGGCTGACCACGCGGCCGGCGCGTTCGGCCAGCGCCAGCAGGATGTCGAACTGGTAGCCGGTGAGGTTGCGACACTGGCCATCCAGCCGCACCTGGCGCGCCTCGCGGTCGATCTCCAGGCGACCGAAGCGCAGCACCGGATTGACCAGCGCGGTGCCGCGACGCAGCACCGTGCGCAGCCGGGCCAGCAGTTCGCGCGGTTCGAACGGTTTGGGCAGGTAGTCGTCCGCGCCCAGTTCGAGACCGACCACGCGATCGGTGGCTTCGCCGCGTGCCGTGAGCATGATGATCGGCACGCCGGTGGATTCGCGCAGCCGGGTGCACACGTCCAGGCCGCTGGCATCGGGCAGCATCAGGTCGAGGATTATCGCGTCCGCTGGCGCACGCCGCTGCTCGGCCAGTGCCGCGCCGGCGGTGTGCCGCGAGGTGACCTGGTAGCCGCTTTGCGACAGGTATTGTTCCAGCATCCCGCATAGCCGCTCGTCGTCGTCGATGATCAGGATGCGTTGGGACACGGCTTGGCTCACTGGGTGGCGGAGACCGCTGCTAGGGATGCTCTGTTCCATTCTACGTAGGCGTCACCGTGACTGTCTGTTCGCAGGCCACAGGGCCGTCGACGAAGGCAGACTGGCCGTCTGTCGAGACGGCGGACCGAAGGCATGCGGACAGACAGTCACGGCCCCAACACATTGAATTCAAAGTGAAGGGGTGATGTCCGGAAGGCGCGCAGGCCGCGCCGCGCAGCTTGGCAAGACGGCCAGTCTTCCCGCGCCGCGCAACACACCCTGCGCGCCTTCTGGACATCATGCCGCCTACGTAGAATGGAACAGAGCATCCCTAATGCATGGCGGCAGCGGCGAATCATGGGGCGCACATCACATGGCGTGATGATGCGCCATGTGCGAGTCCATCATCTGATCGATCTCGGCGCCCAGTTTCACACGTTGCGCGGGAGTGAGGATGCGCGCGATCGCCACCGCGGTGTCCGCCAGGCGATGGCTGGCCGACAGCGCCAGACGATCCTGCCCGCTGCGCAGCGTGGCGACCGCCGTCTCGTCGATCGGATCGGCGGTGAGCAGTGCCTTCAGCTGGCCGAAGGACGCGTGGTAGTTCTGCATGTCGGCGTGTTCGGCGGTCATCGCCTGTTTCATGATGGTCTGGATCTGCTGCTTCTGCGCGTCGCTGACACCGGCCTCGGTCAGCACCTTGTCGAAATGGGCGTGCAGTTCCTCGTGCGACTGGGCGCCGCCGTGCATCCGCTGGAAGAACGAGCCGTCGTCGTCAGTGGTGGTTGCACTGACCGCGCGCGCCGAGCTTGCTACGGTCATGTACACGGCCGTCGAGCCGACGGCGAGCGCGGCCGTCAGCGCGAAGCTGCGCAGCAGGGTGGCCTTCCAGTGCGGGGCACGGGATGAGGCTGGGGTCGTCGTGTTTTTCATGGCTGTCACCTGTAGTTGGAGTGTGGTGGGAATCGCCGCGACCATCTGATCCGCGGACAGGCACAGCGTGGCCGGCGCACGTTCAGCCCGAACAAGCGGCTTGTAAAGTTTTGTTTGCAAGCCATACGGCATCGCGGCGAGCCGGGTTGCTTGCGCGAGCGGTTTGCAAATCTTTACCTGACCCAGACATTGCCCAAAGACGCGGCCGCTAGCGTGTCGATCAGCATGGCGATTCCCGACATGCACCGCCAAAAGGAATGAATGCGATGCGCCACGATGCCGCGATACCCACCGACCCCTCCATGCAGCGCACCCGCAGCGCGGGCATCGCCATAGCGACCGCCGCCATCGTCTCGACGATTTTCGTGGCGCTCGATCGCAGCGGTGGCGGCAGCAATCCGCTGGAGATTCTGCAAGGCATCGCCCGGCTGCAGGGACTGAAGGAACTGGTGCATGCGGTGGCCATCGCCAGCGTGTGTGCCTTCGCGTTCGGCTATGCCACGCTGGCTCGACGACTGGGGCTGCACCGGCCATGGGTGCTGGCGGGTCTGACGACCTACTTGCTCGGCTGCATCGCGATGATCGGCGCGACGATCACGGACGGCTTCGTGATCCCGCATATCGCGGCCGATGCGATCACCGCCTCGCCCGAGCGCGTCGCCTTTGCCTTCAACCTGATCCGCTACGCCAGCGTTGCACTCAACGACATGGCGAAGCTGGGCTGGCTGCTGCAGGCCGCCGGCACGCTGGCCTGGTCGATGGCACTGGTGCAGGAACGCGGATTCAACCGCGCGGCGGGCGTGGTCGGCGTGCTGTCGAGCCTGCTGGTGATCGCCCTGATCGCCGAGTCGGCGACCTACATGACCATGACTTCCCTGCTCAGCGTGCTGCTGGCGCAACTGGTCTGGAATTTCGCCGCGGCCGCGCTCCTCATGCGCAACCCGGCCAACGCCGGATCATTCACGCGACAAGCAGACCGCGACGCTGCCGTGCAGGTCATGACGTGAGCCGATAACGCATGGCTCGACTGTGGTGATGGTGAGCACGCCGACCACGTAGCTGCCCTGCCACGGGTGCTTGTTGTCGTGAGGCCGAGGTTTTGTTGATGATCATCTGGATCGCCACCGCGCCATTCCCCCACAGCATTTCCCGAGCAAGCTCACATTCTTCCGCGAAGTCACGATGCTAGGCTTCGCGGTAATGGATTTCAGGGTCCGCCTTTCAAGGAGTTCGCATGTTCCCCACTACAGCTCGTATCCGGTTGCGTCAGGCCAGCGGCGTTCTCCTTCTTGGCGCACTGGTCGTAGGGCAGATCCCTTTCGCATGCACGGCCGCGCCGACAGACGCTTCTCCGACTGCGGTGCCCAACGATGTGAGCGCCCTTGTCGCACCCAACGACACCCTGCTTGCCTACAAGGCTGCTGATCTTTACGGCGACGGCAAGCAGGCTGCGGTGATCGTCGTTCGCCATCAGGTCGGCGGAAAGAGCGATTACGACTTTGCCAGCAATCCCTGCGAACTGATGGTGTTGCGCCGGAAGAACGGCAAGCTCGCCGAAGTTGATCGCAGTACGAAAGCAGTGGACTGCACATACAACGACGTCGCGCGCAACGCAGCCGCCATGTCGTTGAACGACAACCTCACCGCGACGCCGGCCAGCATCGTCTACGTCAACCAGAAGGATAAAGGCGACAGCACCTTCTACTTCGCGTGGTCGAAGGCAAAGAACACGTGGTATCTGCAGCGCACGACGGCCTCGAACCCCGTCGGCAGCAGCGTCGCCAACGTCAGCGCGTCGTATCCGAAGGATTTCGCGTGGACGCCAATGTCATCCGTCGATCCGGATGCCATGGCCGCAATTCTCGAGAAGCAGGGAAAGACAACCAAGTAAAAGGAGTTCGCCATGCCACATTTCAACGAAAGTTCCGCCCTACTGTTCAAGCGCTGCGTCGAAGCGGGTATCGAATCGCCTGCCGAACTGGCCAACATCATGGGTAATGCGTCGGTCGAAACCAATGGCTTTCGTACGATGCACGAACGGTTGGGGTATTCCTCAGTGGACAACGTCGTCGGTGCCGTGAAGAGCGCCGCCATACGTTACACGCGAGACGAGATTCAGGCCGCCGTCGACAGCCACGATCCGAAAGAAGTCGCCAAAGTGCTCTACGAAGGCCGCGCTGATCTGGGTAACAACCAGCCCGGCGATGGTTACAAGTTTCATGGCCGCGGCTATTTTCAGTACACCGGTCGCGACAACTACACCACCTTCGGCGACAAGTTTGGCGTCGACCTCGCGCACAATCCCGACTTGGCAGCCGAACCGGAAACGGCAGCGAAACTCGCCATCGCTTATTGGAAAGACAAGGTCCCCGAGAAGTACCGCGAAGACGCCAAGCATGCCGGCGCCATCATCAACGGCGGTCCGAACGGCGCCAGTGAGCGTGTGACGCAATCGGACCTTTGGAAAGGCACAATTACTCCGGAGATTGTGAAAGGGGTCAAGGACGGAACGATCGACCTTAAGCAGCTCGCCAACATGGGCGCGGACGAACATGCCAAGACGCACCACAAAGCCGGCGCTGAGCCCAAGCCCGGCGAGACCATGCGCCAGGGCGACCATGGTGCTGGCGTCGCCGAACTACAAACCAAACTCGACCAGCTGGGCTACAAGGGACCTCACGGTGAGAGTCTGATCAATCACGACCACAACTTCGGCCCGATGACGCACGACGCCGTGCAAGCCTTTCAACGTGCGAACCATATGAAGGACGATGGGGTTGTCGGCCCTGCGACGCACAAGGCCATCGACGGTAAGTTGCGTGAAACCACGCATGCACAGCTCCCGCCAAATCTCGCCGACGGCGCACATCCGGGCAACATGATGTACCGGCAGGCACTGAACGCCGTGCATCGCCTGGATGCGCAACAGGGACGCGCACCGGACCAGCGCAGCGACAACCTCGCCGCGTCACTGGCCATCGCTGCCCACGGCAACGGCATGAGCCGGGT
>DAIMGD010000109.1:0-7752 GCA_036724165.1 Rhodanobacter sp. | reverse complement strand
GCCGCCAAGAAATCCACCGTGAAGAAGGTTGCCGCCAAGAAGCCGGCCGCCAAGAAAGCCGCTGTGAAGAAGGTCGCTGCCAAGAAGCCGGCAGCCAAGAAAGCTGCCACCAAGAAGCCGGCGGCTGCCAAGAAGGCCGCTGTGAAGAAAGTCGCGAAAAAGGCTGCGCCGAAAAAGGCAGCCATGAAGAAAGCTGCACCGGCCAAGGTGGTGAAAGCCACCAAGACCGCCAAAGCCAAGAAGTAAGGCAACAAGCAAAACAGAAATTAAGTTGTAACGATTTCTCTCCCCGCGGTGCCCAGCGCGGGGAGAGCACTTAGAAGGATTCGTCCCGGCCTGTCCGGGACGCTTCGTTTCCGGAATGGCAAAAATCCGCCGAGCACCGTTCCGGATGCTCGTCATCGCAGCGCCAGAACGCTGGCGGCGCCGGCTCTCGCGCCCGCATTCAGCAGGACACTGTCGCCGCATGGCTAGAGCAAAATCCTGCGCGAGACCGTGAAATCGAGCCCGATTTGCCGTGCTGCTCCTTTTGGGGTTACCTTTCGCACATCCGCGCCGCGGTGAGTCCGGGGGATTCATCTGCTCCTACAGGGGGAAAAAGCGCGGGTATCTGTCGACACTCAGTGAGAGACCATGGATACCCGATATCAACTTCATACGCGTCGGCATGCGCGCGGGGCCGTGAGGCCCGTAGTCATTGCCATCATCGCCGTCATCGCACTGCTCGCCATCGGTGCCTGGTTCCTTATCATCAAGCCGCACCAGGAGCTGGTCATGGCGGATGCGGGGGGGCATCCCTCCACGCCGGTGTCCGCGGCAACCCGCGCAGCTCCACCGCCGCCAGCCAATGTGGCAGCGATGGATATCAACCAGTTGCTGGGCGAGGCGCGCAAGGCGATCAACGCGCAACGCTATCTGGCGCCTGCCGGCAACAACGCGTTCGAGTTCTACCTGCGGGTGCTGGAAAAGCAGCCGGGTAACCAGGTGGCCTCTGATGCATTGCGCGAGACGTTCCCGTTCGCTGCCAATTCGGCGGAACAGGCAGTCAATTCCCGCAACTTCGATGACGCGCAGCGTCAGATCGATTTGCTGGCCAAGGCCGACCCGACCAATTTTACGCTGACCATCCTGCGCTCGAAGCTGGATGCCCAGCGTAAGGTGCTGGACAAGCAGCAACAGCAGGCACTCGATCAACAGAAGGCGCAGGAGCTTGCAGCACAGAAAGCTGCGGCGGACAAGCTGGCCGCAGACAAGCTGGCCGAGCAAGAAAAGGTCCAGCTGGCCGAACAGCAAAAAGCCAAGCCGGCTCATGTGGCACAACAACCAAGCCAGCAGGCGGGTTCGGTCAAGCCCGCGGCAGGTGAGGGTGCTGCGGCAGCGGCAGCCGGTGGACAGACCAGCGAAGCCGTGCTGATAAAGGCGGCTGAGCCAACGTACCCTCAAGATGCATTACGCTCGCATCAGGCTGGCTGGGCGATCGTGGCGTTCACGATCGATCCGAATGGACGAACCAGCAATGTGCATGTGACGGATTCTCAACCGCGGCGCACATTCGACCGCGCAGCAATCGATGCGGTGGGTCGTTATCGCTTCACCCCGGCAATGAAGGATGGTGTGGCCGTCTCGACCACCCGCCAGCAGAAGATCGAATTCAATCTCTGATCGACCTGTAGATCGCTGCACAAACAACAACGGCGCATGCTTGCATGCGCCGTTGTTGTTTGTGTCGAAGACGTGTTGCGATGAATGGCATCGACGGCTCTTGTTGCGTTAGTGACGGCGATGGGCCCGGTGGCGAACGCGGCCTTTCGTTTTCGGCACAACCTTGCGAGGAGCTGCATTCCCTTCGATGCCGGCCCAGTCCACGTGCGGCAGTCCGAGCAGATCATCAAACACCATCGGCATCAGCCCGCTCGGTACCGGACCAGTCGAGTTCCACAGGGTAACGACGCCGGCGTGGTACTTCGGAAAGAACCCGATCATCGTGCGATAGCCGGCTACGGCACCGGCGTGATAGATCAGGGTTTCGCCGCCGTATTCGTATACGCGCCATCCCAGGGCATAGTGAGCGGCAGTCAAGCGCGCGCTGCGCCACGGCGTGGCATGCAGCTCGGTCGGGGTGGTCACGCCAGGCGTGTGCAGCACGTCAAGCAGCGACGTCGACAGCACATCCTGACGGCCACCCATCTGCGCAATCAACCATTTCTCCATATCGCGCAAGCTGGCATTGACGCCAGCTGCCGGAGCCACGCGATAGTAGGTTTCGCTGGGTTCGAACGGCACCCAGCCATGGCCGGACGGATGATGGGGACGCGCCCAGCTCTTGCTGGATTCCAGCGCGGCGCGCCCGTAGCTCGCGGTGGTCATGCCGAGCGGGTAGAAGAGCCGCTTGTCGACCAGGTGGTAGAAGAAATCGCCGGTGCGCGCGAAGACGATATCGCCGATCATGCCGAAGGCCACGTTCTGGTAGCCGTAGCATTGGCCCACGCCGCAGACCATATCGACTTCGTCAAGCTTGCGCACCAGATCCTCGTAGGGGATATCGCCTTCGAGCATGTTGTCGTAGGTATTGCGCGGCAGGCCCAGACGCTGGCCCAGGATGTCGCTCACCGTGGCCTCGGCGCCGGCCTGGGCATCCTTCAGCTTGAAATACGGCAAGACGTCGACCAGTTTCGTGTCCCAACTCAGCTTGCCGTCATCGACCAGCAGCCCGGTGAGCGCTGTCGCGAAGGCCTTGGATAGCGAGGCGAGCCTGAACACCGTGTCCGGTGTCATTGGCTGCTGGGTGGCGGCATCGGCATAACCGACGGTACGTTCGTATACCACCTTGTCGTTGATCACGACGGCAGTAACGAGGCCGGCGACAGCATGGCGTTCGGCGAGCCGATCCAGCCAGCGCTGGTAGTCGGCCAGGGTGCTCTTGATGCGTGCTGGCGACAGCGGCTGGGTGACACTGCGCGGGATCGGCCGAGTCTGCTGCGCGGCGCCGGCGCTGCTCGCGCAAACCGGCTGACAGGCCAGCCCGAGCGCGCCCGCGATGAGCAGAAATATCTTTTGAAACTGCATGCTATTCTGGCTTGGTTCCGGCGTGGGGATGCGCCGCATGATGGGGAATATATCGATGGGCCTGATCATTTTTCTGATTATTGTCGTCTTGATTGTCTTGTACTTCGTGGCGATCTACAACGGACTGGTCACTTCGCGGAACGGCTACAAGAATGCCTTCGCGCAGATTGACGTGCAGTTAACGCGCCGGCATGACCTGATTCCGAATCTGGTGGAAACCGCCAAAGGCTATCTTGCCCACGAACGGGGGACGCTGGAGGCGGTGATACAGGCCCGCAACACGGCCGTGATCGGACTGGCCGGTGCCAAGGCCAATCCCGGCGATCCGGCGGCGATGCAGCAACTTTCCGGCAGCGAAAACGCTTTGACGCAGAGTCTGGGTCGCTTGTTCGCTCTCAGTGAGGCGTATCCGGATCTGAAGGCCAACCAGACCATGATGCAGCTTTCCGAGGAGCTGACCTCGACGGAAAACCGGGTCGCGTTCGCACGGCAGGCCTATAACGATTCGGTGCTGACCTACAACAACAAGCGTGAAGTCTTTCCCGCCTCGTTCGTGGCCAACAGCGCAGGTTTCGTGGCCGCCGAACCACTGAAGGTCGAGGATCCGGCCGTGCGCGACGTGCCGAAGGTTTCCTTCACCTGATCGCGACCGCCAGCGCGACCTGAGTCGCGATGGCGGTACAGCGGGAGTCTCGATGGATTTCTTTGCGCAACAGGCGCGCGTACGCGGCAGCAGCCGGCGGCTGGTTGTCTTGTTCGTGCTGGCGGTGATCGCGATCATGATGGCGATCGACGCGGTGGTATGGCTCAGCATGGGTCATCGTGCGGTCGATGGTGAACCGGCACAGTCCAATCTGGCGTTGCTGTTCACCAGCAGCATCGTGGTGCTGGCCGGCATCGGGCTGAGCTCGCTGTTCCGCATCATGAGCCTGTCCGGTGGCGGCAAGACGGTGGCCGAAAGCGTCGGCGCCGTGCCGGTGTCGCCGGACACCCGCGATCCGCAGCTGCGCCAGTTGCGCAACGTGATCGAGGAAGTGGCGATTGCCGCGGGCGTGCCGGTGCCGGACATCTACCTGATGCAGGAAGAGCCCGGCATCAATGCCTTCGCCGCCGGTTACTCGGTTTCCGACGCGGCGGTATGCGTGACCCAGGGCTGCCTCGACAACCTGAGCCGCGACGAATTGCAGGGTGTGATCGCGCACGAGTTCAGCCATGTGCTGAACGGGGACATGCGGCTCAACATCCGCCTGATGGGTTTGCTGTTCGGCATCCTGGTGCTGGCGATCGTCGGTCGCAGGGTGATCTGGTTCGGCGGTGGTCGCGGCAGTCGACGCGACGGCGGCGGTGGTCAGGTATGGATGATCGGGCTGGCGCTGATCGTGGTCGGCTACATCGGCTATTTCTTCGGGCGGCTGATCCAGGCGGCGGTGGCGCGCTCGCGCGAATCGCTGGCCGATGCATCGGCGGTGCAGTTCACCCGCCAGACCGACGGCATTGCCGGTGCGCTGAAGAAGATCGCGATCCTCAGCGAGGGCTCCGAACTGCAGGTGGCCAACAAGCAGGAAGTGGCGCACATGCTGTTCGGCGAGGCCGGCACGTTCAATGCGCTGTTCGCCACCCATCCGCCACTGCTGGAGCGCATCCGTGCGCTGGAGCCGGGGTTCCGCGAGGAGGATCTGACCCGGCTGTCGACATCGTTGCAGCAGGCCGAAGCAACCCGGGCGCAGACACCTGTCGCCGGCAAGTCGGCGAATCCTCTGCCGGTGCCGGGTTTCGTCGTGCCGCCGCCGTTGCCCGCGGTGCTGGCTGGTGCGGTGATGGCGCAGGCATCGGTGCGCCTTGCTGCCGCGCCGGGCTTCGAGCATGCCGCCGCCGTGCATCGCAGCTTGCCAGCCAGCCTGACGACCGCCGTGCAGCAGCCGGAGTCGGCGCTGTCGGTGATGCTGGCGTTGGCGTCCTCGGCGCAGGTTGAGTTGCAGGAGCGACAACGGCGTCTGATTGCCGACGGCTTTGGTGACGATGTGCAGAGGGCCGTGAGTTCGGTGTTCGCCGAGGTCGAAGCGTTGTCGCCGGCATTGCGCCTGCCACTGGCGGCGCTGGCATTCCCCGCGTTGAAGCAATTGCCCGAGGGCCGTCGGCAAACCTTGTTGAGCGCGCTGGACGAACTGGTGCGTGTGGATGGCCGGGTCGACCTGGATGAGTATTGCCTGACCCGGCTGCTGCGCGTTCAGTTGCTCGAAGCGCAACAGCCGCGTCGCACGCCAATGGATGGCATGAAGAAATTGCCGGCATGCCGCGACAGCGTGGCACTGGTCTGCGCCGTGGTCGCGGCCAATGGCGGCACGGACGAAGCAGCAGTGCGGCGTGCCTGGCTGCTGGCGATGCAGCAGGTATTTCCCGGTGCGACGTTCGATTGGCAGGCGCTGCCGGCAGCGTGGCAGGCGCCATTCGAGCATGCGCTGGATGATCTGGATGGACTGCTGCCGCTGGCCAAGGATGTGCTGATCCAGGGACTGGCCAGCGCGATCCACGCCGATGGCGTGGTCAGCGTGGATGAGGCCGAGCTGCTGCGGGTGATCTGTGCCAGCCTGCATTGTCCGCTGCCCTTGCAGACGGGCATCTAGAAGCGCCGCTCAGGCATCACCGAGGATCAACGCGCTCGCCCGCTCGGCGATCATGATGGTCGGCGCATTGGTGTTGCCGGTGGGCAGGCTCGGCATCACCGAGGCGTCGACCACGCGCAGTCCATGCACGCCACGCACGCGCAGTTCGCTGTCGACCACGGCACGATCGTCGCGGCCCATCCGGCAGGTGCCGACCGGGTGATAGATGGTTTCCGCCTTGCGCCGGATGAAGTCGGCGTATTCGGCATCGCTGCTGATCGCGCGTTCGGGGAACACCGGTTCGCCGTGATACGCATCGAACGCGCGCTGGTTGAGGAGCTCGCGCGACAGTCGCGCCGCCTCGATCATCCGCTTGAGATCGCGGCCTTCGGGATCACTCAGGTAACCGGCATGGATCGCGATCGGTTGCGCCGGATCGGCCGAGTGCAGGCGCAGGCGGCCACGGCTGCGCGGATGCAAATAACAGGCGTGCAGGGTGTAGCCGTAGCCGGGCAGGCGATGCTGGCCGTGATCGTCGAGCAAGGCCGGCACGAAGTGGAACTGCAGGTCGCAGCGTTCATCCTCGGCCAGCCGGCTGCGCACGAAACCGCCGGACTCGGCCACATTGGAACTGCCCGGACCATCGCGATGGCGCAGCCAGCGCAGGCCGGTCGCCAGCTCGTTGAGATGATCGTAGGTAATTTTCTGCGTGCTGCCATCGAGCGTGCAGATGTCCAGGTGATCCTGCAGGTTGCCACCGACCTCGGGCAGATCGGCGATCACATCGATCTGGTGGGCGCGCAGGTGATCGGCCGGACCGAGTCCGGACAGCATCAGCAGCTGCGGCGAGTTGATCGCGCCTGCAGCCAGGATCACTTCGCCGGCCTCGATCCGTTCCGGGGCATGTCGGCCGTGGCGCACTTGCACCCCGATGGCGCGACCATGGTCGAGCAGTACGCGTTCGACCAGCGCATGCGTGCGCACCTGCAGGTTTTCACGAGCGCGAACGGGCTTCAGGAAGGCGGTGGCGGCGGAACACCGTGCGCCATCGCGCTGGGTCACCTGGTACAGCCCGAAGCCGGCCTGCTGTGCAGCGTTGAAGTCGTCGACGCGAGCGTAACCGGCAGTAGTAGCTGCATCGACCAGGGCAGCCGACAGCGCGTTGTGATGGCGCAGGTCGGAGACGCCCAGCGGACCGCCGGCAGCATGCCACGCGCTGGCGCCACGGCTGTTGTCCTCGCTGCGCAGGAACCATGGCAGGACCTGTTCCCATGACCAGCGTGGATCGCCGCTGGCCTGCGCCCAGCTGTCGTAGTCAGCCGGCACGCCGCGCACGTAGCACATCGCATTGATCGAACTGGAGCCGCCCAGCGTCTTGCCGCGCGGCCACCACAAGCGCCGCTGGTTGAGTGCCGGCTCCGGCTCGGTGCGGTAGTTCCAGTTGAGCCGGCGGTTGCTGGCCAGCCGCGCGATGCCGGCGGGCATGTGGATCAGCGGATTCCAGTCGGATGCCCCGGCTTCCAGCAGCAGCACCCGCTTGGCCGGGTTCGCACTGAGCCGGTTGGCCAGCACGCAGCCGGCCGAGCCGGCGCCAACGATCACGTAGTCATAGCTGCTCAAGGTGATTCCCGCGCTTGGAGGGATGGACGCGATCGCATGCTAGGCTTGCCGCGCCCCACGCTGGATGTGCCCGTGAGTTTGCCTCGTCATGCCGTTGCGGAACAAGCTGCCGCGCCGATGCTCTCCGCGTTGGCGTTCTTTTTCGTGATGACCTCGTACTACATCATTCGGCCAGTCATGGGCCAGCTGAGCGGCGCGGTCGGCTCGCAGTCGTTGCCGCTGTTTTACGGTGCGGTGTTCGGCGTGATGCTGTTGCTGACGCCGGTGTTCGGCATGCTGGTCGCGCGTTTTCCGCGCAGGCAGCTGCTCGGCTGGAGCTACAGCTTCTTCATCCTGTGCCTGCTCGCGTTCGTGCCCGCATTTGTGGCGCAGGATCGCATAGGTGCACGCGAGTTGGGCGTGCTGTTCTTCGTCTGGGCCAGCGTGTTCAACCTGTTCGTGGTGTCGCTGTTCTGGAGCTTCA
>DAIMGD010000108.1:0-7755 GCA_036724165.1 Rhodanobacter sp. | reverse complement strand
TCGCCTGCGGCAAGCGTCCGGGGCTGGATCTGCGTGCCTTGGCGCGGGCGCGGCGAAGTGTCCGCGCGCATGCCGCCGAGGTGCTGCACACCCACAACGCGGTGGCGCACTACCAGGCCGTGCTGGCCACGCGCGGGCTGGGTATCGGTCACGTGATCAACACCCGCCACGGCATGGGGGAGAACAGCCGCTCGCGCCGGCGCGAGTGGCTGTATCGTCGGGCGCTGGCGCGCACCGATGCCGTCGTGATGGTGTGCGAGGCGGCGCGGCGCGCGGCCATCCAGCGCGGCATCGTGCCGGAGCGCAAGGCACGGGCGATCCCCAACGGCATCCCGCTGGAAAACTTTCGCGAGGCCGACGCGGGCAGCCACGCGC
Organism: Rhodanobacter sp.; assembly: GCA_036724165.1. Lineage (GTDB taxonomy): Bacteria > Pseudomonadota > Gammaproteobacteria > Xanthomonadales > Rhodanobacteraceae > Rhodanobacter. Next base: position 7,380 of record DAIMGD010000108.1, on the reverse strand, counting down.
GGCTGTTGCGGCTGCTCGGGATACAGGTGCCCACGCGGCTGATCGGCAACGTCGGCCGGCTGAACTGGGCCAAGGACCACGCCAGCCTGATCCGCGCCTTCCGCCGCGTCCATGAACGCACGCGCGATACCGCGCTGGTGCTGATCGGCGATGGCGAGCTGCGCGCGGAACTGCAGCAGCTGGCCAGTGCCGAAGGGGTTGCCGATGCGGTGCATTTTCTCGGCGACCGCAGCGACGTGACGGCGTTGCTGCAGGGCATCGACCTGTTTGCGCTGTCGTCGGCAAGCGAAGGGTATTCGATGGCCCTGCTCGAAGCCTGCGCCGCGGCGCTGCCGATCGTGGCCACCGAGGTCGGCGGCAACGGCGAGATCGTGCGTGACGGCGTCACCGGCTGCCTGGTGCCGCCGCGCGATCCGATGGCGCTGGCAGAGGCCATCGGCGCCCTGCTCGAAGAGCAGCCGCGGGCACGGGCGCTGGGCCGCGCGGCGCGCGCCTGGGTCGAGCTCAACGGTTCGCTGGAAACGATGGCGGCGCGCTATGCCGGAATCTATCGCGGAGCGTCGTCATGAGGTCACGCGCATGAAGATTCTCGTGCTGACCAACCTGTTTCCCACGCCGTGGGATCCGCTGCGCGGCACCTTCAATCGCCAGCAGTTCGAACGGCTCGGACAGCGGCACGAGGTCGACGTGCTCACCGCGGTGGATTTCCGCGAACGGCTGGCCGGTACTCGCGGTACGGTCGCGGTGGCCGGTCTGCGCACGGATCACTTCGTGTTCGTCTATCCGCCGCGGATCGGGCGTTCGCTGCATGCCGTCTGCTGGCTGGTTTCACTGCTGCTGCAGCGCGGTCGGCGGCTGCGTGCCGCGCGCTACGACTGCGTGCTGGCCAGCTGGGGATATCCCGACGCGGTGGCGGCGGGCTGGCTGGCGCGGATGCTCGGCATTCCGTATGTCGTCAAGGTGCATGGCAGCGATCTCAATGTGCAGGCCAGCCACGCGCTGCGCCGGCCGCAGATCCGCTCGGCGCTGCGCCGGGCCGGCGCGGTGGTCGCGGTAAGCCGCGCGCTTGCCGACAAGGCGGTCGCCATGGGTGCCGCGGCGACGCAGGTGTACACGCTGTACAACGGGGTCGATGGGCAGCGCTTTGCCCCCGGTTCCAAGACCGCGGCGCGCGAGCGGCTCGGCCTGTCCAGCAGCGAACTGCTGTTGCTGTATGTCGGCAATCTGAAGCGCAGCAAGGGTTGCGTGGATCTGCTCGAAGCCTTGCCGGCGTTGCTGGCCAGGCAGCCAACCGCGCGACTGCTGTTCGTGGGGCGCGGGCCGTGTGCGGCCGAACTGCTTGAGCGCGCCGCCGCGCTGGGCTGCGCCGACCGACTGCAACTGGCCGGCGCCGTCGCGCACGACCAGCTCGGCGACTGGTTCCGCGCCGCGGACCTGTTGTGCCTGGCCAGCCACAACGAGGGCGTGCCGAACGTGGTGCTCGAGGCGATGGCCTGCGGCACGCCGGTGGTGGCCAGCCGGGTGGGCGGGATTCCCGAAGTGGTTCCCGAGTACGCTGGAATACTGGTGCCGCCGCGCGAGCGCGAGGCGCTTTCGGCGGCGCTGATCGATGCCAGCGCCCGCGACTGGGATGCGGCGGCGATTGCTTTGCACGCGCGCGGCTTCCGTTGGGACGATAATGTCGCCCGGCTCGACCGTATCCTGCAGGCGGCGACCGATCGTCACACTTCCAGACTTGATGCGACCGCATGAATTTCAAGCCGAACAAGCAGCAATTGCTCAGCCTGTTGCCGGATGCCATGGTGCTGACCCATGGTCCGCGCCAGGATAACGCGATCTATCTCAGTTTCGACGACGGCCCCGATCCGGAGCACACGCCGCGTTTGCTCGACCTGCTCGGCGAGCATCGCGCGCAGGCGAGTTTCTTCCTGATCGGCAAGCAGGTTGAACGCTACCCCGCACTGGCCGAACGCATCGTGGCGGAGGGTCATGCGCTGGGCAATCATTCCTTCAGCCATCCGCGGTCGTTCGGCAAGACATCGCTGCAGCAGCAACTGCAGGAAATCGAACGCACCGATCTGCTGCTGGCGGAATTCGACCAGCGCGCGAAGCACCGCTTTCGGCCGCCGCGCGGCAGTTTCTCGCTGTCGCTGCTACTGCATTTCGTCATGCATCGACGCGCGATCGCCTATTGGTCGTACGACAGCCTGGACTACAAGCACCTGCCGGACACGGATGTGATCGCCCGCCTGCGGCAGCAGCCGCCGCAGGCGGGCGATATCGTGTTGATGCATGACGATGATGCCTGCGCGGGCAGGGTGCTGGGCAGCATGCTGCCGGAATGGCAAGCGGCCGGTCGCGGGCTGCACTGTTTGCCACCGGAATCCTGATGCGCATCCTGTATCACCACCGTACCCGCGGCCGGCATGTCGAGGGTGTCCACATCCGCGGCGTCGTCGAGGCGCTGCGCGAGCTCGGCCATGACGTCACGGTGCTGTCGTTTCCCGGCGCGGATCCCGAACGCGAGCCGACCGCACAGCAGGGCTCCGGCCGCGGCCGTCTGGCCGGCATCGTGGCGAGTCTGCCGGGGGTGATCTTCGAGTTCATGGAGATTGCCTACAACCTGGTCACCCTGCTGCGCATGTCGGGCGCGATCCGGCGCCGGCGGCCACAGGCGATCTACGAACGCTATTCGCTGTTTCTTTGCGCCACCGTCTGGCTGGCGCGGCGCCAGCGGATCCCGGTGATCCTGGAGATCAACGATTCGGCGCTGGTCGAGCGCGTGCGTCCGTTGCGCCTGAAAGGCCTGGCCCGACGCATCGAGGCATGGTGCCTGCGCAACTGCACCGGCCTGGTGTTCATCTCCAGCTACTTCAAACAGGAGGCCGAGCAGGCCTACGGGAGCATCGCGCCGGCGGTGATCTCGCCGAACGCCGCGGACATCCGGCGTTTTGATCCTGCGCGTTTCGATATTCCGCGCCTGCGTGAGGAACGCGGACTGACCGGTCGCGTGGTCTGCGGCCATATCGGTGCCTTCGCCCACTGGCACGGCATGGACGTGTTCGTCGAGGCGCTGGCCGCACGGCTGGCCGAGGTGCCGCAGTTGACCATGGTGCTGGTCGGCGACGGGCGCACGTTGCCGGCGATCCGTGAGCTGGTGGCCAAGCGTGGCCTCGCCGATCGCGTGCTGCTGCCGGGCCGGGTGGCGCATGACGCCATCGCGGCCTGGATCGCATGCATGGACTACGCCGTGCTGCCCGACTCGAACCACTACGGATCGCCGATGAAACTGTTCGAGTTCATGGCGATGGGCGTGGCGATGATCGCCCCGGATTACGCGCCGATCGCTGAGGTGGTGCGCGATGGGGACACCGGCTGGCTGTTCGCGCGCGGGCACACTGGTGCCTGCGTGCAGCAGGTGCTCGAACTCGCCACACAGGCGGACCAGCGCCGGCGCGTCGGTGCGGCAGCGCGCGACTACATCGCACGCGAGCGCCAGTGGCGCAACAACGCGGAACAGTGGCTGACCCTGCTGCCACCGGGGGCATCGCCATGATCGCCGTCGTCGTGCTGGTCGTTGTGCTGATGGGGGTGCTCGGCGCGCTGGCACTGGCGTGGGGAATCCGTGCCCGCAACATGCAGATCTGGCTTGGCAGTTATCTGCGCCGCCGCCAGCCAGCGCCAGCCGGTGGCCCGGTGCATGTGATGTTCTGCTTTGTGGATCACTTCGAGCCGGCCTGGGGGCGGGTCGACCTGTCCATCCAGCGTGCGCGCGTCGATCGCTGGTGCCGCGACTATCGCCTGCTGGCTGGTATCCACCGCGATGCTGACGGGCGGCCGCCGCAGCACAGCTTCTTCTATCCCGAAGAGGAATATCTGGAGGAGCACCTGCAGAAAATTTCCGCGCTGTGCGCGGAAGGCCTGGGCGAAATCGAGATCCATCTGCACCACGACGACGACACCGAGGCGAATTTCAACGCCACCATCGGCCGCTTCAACGAGCTGCTGCACGAACGCCATGGCGCGCTGTCGCGCGACCCGAAGAGCGGCCAGCTGCGCTTCGGTTTCATCCACGGCAACTGGAGTCTCGACAACTCGCGCGCGGACGGCCGCTGGTGCGGCATCAACAACGAGTTGATCCTGCTGCGCGAGCTGGGCTGCTACGCCGACTTCACGCTGCCGTCGGCGCCGAGCGACACGCAGACGCGGATGATCAATGCGATCTACTACGCCACCGATGATCCGCTGCGTCCGAAATCCCATGACACCGGCGAGCCGGTGCGCGTCGGCGGCAGCCCAAGCGGTGACCTGATGATCGTGCAGGGTCCGCTCGGACTGAACTGGCGCCAGCGCCGTTTCGGACTGATTCCGCGCATCGAGAACGCCGACGTGCGTCGCGGCTGCCCGCCCACGCCGGCGCGGGTGGATGCCTGGGTGAGCACCGGCATCCACGTCGAGGGCCGCCCGGAATGGGTCTTCGTCAAGGTGCACACCCACGGCACCCAGGAGCGCGACATGGATACGCTGCTGGGCGCGGCGGCGCACGCGATGCACGAGCATCTCGAGCGCGCGTACAACGACGGCAGCCGGCATGTGCTGCACTACGTCACCGCACGCGAGACCTACAACATCATCAAGGCGGCCGAAGCCGGGCGCAGCGGCAACCCGAACGACTACCGGGATTTCGAGCTGCCGCCGCCGCCGCATCGCGCCCACCTGTGGCCGCGCCAACAGGCGTGAAGGTCCGCGCTGGACACCGGGCGCGTGACTGACGGCCGCCGTCGGCCGGAGCGCGACGCGGGTTCCGCGCGACTCAGGGTTTCGCGGCGGCCCTGTCGTTGATGGACCGGTGCATCAACCACTGCACCACGCCGACGCCGCGGTTGTTCCAGTTGAAGCGCCGCGGGGTATCGCTGATGGCGGCGCAGCGTGTGTCGTACGAGCTGGAAAGCTGTGCCAGCCGTTTGTCCAGCGCCTTCTGCTGCACCGGGTCGGTCTCGAAGTAGCGCGCCGCCGCGACCGGCAGCATCATCTCGACATTGTGGCCGTCGCTGTACCAGCCTTCCGAATTCTGGATCGTGACCAGCTGTTTTTCGCTGGCGTGGGCGGATGACCAGTACCAGCTGATCTGCCCCTGCGAACCGCTGCACGGGTTGCGCCAGTCGGTCTGCTTCGAGCGGATGGTGTCGAGGTCGATCCAGCCATGGCGTTCCATGTAGCGACCGAATCCGGTGATCATCGTCGGGATGCGTTGGTCGCCGGTCACCTGCCAGGCATGCCACAGCCCGTCGATGATGTTCTCGGTCATCCATGGCGAGGTGCCACGCACATCGGTGGCCGGGTTGTAGCTGTCGCCCTCGTGCACCTGCCAGCTGTTGCGCCAGGAGCCGTCATTGCCCAGGCCGTCGGGATTGTGTTGCTGATGCTGGTAAAGCCAGCCGAGCCGGCTGTCGATACGGATGAGGTAAGCCTTGTCGCCGGTGATTTCGTAGGCACTGACGGTGGCCAGCAGGCCAAGCCCGGCCTCGCGCTCGGTGAAGCGCTGTTCGGGCTTGTCGTAGGGCCCGGCGGCAAAATTCCAGCCGCCGGTGTCCCAGGCGCCGACCATGCGTTCGATCAGGGCATCGTCGTGATCGACGTCGTCCCCACTCAGTCCCAGCGCGAAGAGGATCGGTTCGACATAGACATATTTCGGATCGCAGACGTTGACCTTGCCCAGACTCCAGCCACCGCCGCACAACGGCCAACCCGGAGCGCCAAACCGGCGCAGGTGGCTCATGTAGAAGCGATAGCTTTCAATCGCCGCCGCGAGGTAGTCTTCGCGACCGGTGCGCACATAGGCCTGGTACAGCGTGGTGGGCCGATCGAACAGCCACGCGCTTCCATCATCGCGGGGAAGTTTGGCCGCCCATTGAAACTGGGTGGCCACGTAGCGATCGTAAGCGCCCGGCGAGAGGGATGCCTGCTGCGGGCCAGCGATCAGCGATGCCACCATCCACTGCGGATTCAGCGTGGCAAGCACACCGGGCACGCGAACCCCGTCGGGGCCGACCACCAGCCCATCGGCGTACGGCCAGCCCTGCGCTTTCGGCGCATCGGGCAGGCCGATGCTGAAATGCAGTGTGCGGCGGTCGCCGTCGAGATCGGCGTGAAACTGGACGCGCACCGCACGAATGCTGCCATCCAGGAAGTGCCAGTACAGCGTCGGTACGACAGCGGCAGGGATGGCGCCGCCGTGTTCGTCGATGAGATGGACGCTGGCGGCATCGCGCAGCATGCCGGGTGGGAACGGAATGCCGAGCGTGACGGCCACGTTCTTGCCGCTGGCGCCGTGCCGATGCAGTTCGATGGTCTGCCAGCGGACATCGATGGCCTTGCCTGCGCTGACCACTACCGGCGTCAGAGCGGTGGCGGGTTTAGCCGCCGCATCGTGCCGAGCTGAAACGACCGTCGACGAGGAGGCTGAGGGTGGAGCGGCGACGGCGGCACCGGGAGTGTGGCTCATGGCACGGGCGCCGATACCCGGTGCACAGGCGAGGAGCGCGCAAAACAGCCACCACAGCGAGCGAGGAGACCGGACAAGTGGGGTATTCATGCGCTGCGTCCTGGCAGACCCGTGACGGGAATAGACTACGGAATATCGTTATACAGATTCTGGCGACGGAAGCACGCAACGCGAGCTCCGCGGCGGTTCGGCAGCCCGCTCCGCTGTTTAACGCACCTGCTGTCGCCGCTTCACTTTAGTCGCTCATGGCCGGATTGGCGGCGAGCTTGCGTTCCCATGCCAGCGCCGTGCGCACGATCATCGCCAGGTCGTCGTGCATCGGCGCCCACCCCAGTCGTGTCCGCAGCCGCTCGGCACGGGCGATCAGCATGGGCGAGTCGCCTGCGCGTCGTGGCTGCTCGATCACATTCAGGGCACGGCCGCTGGCCAGCTGCACCGCGTCGATGACCTCGCGCACGCTGTAGCCATGCCCGTATCCGCAGTTGAGCGTCAGCGACTCGCCATCGTCACGCAGGTGGTCCAGCGCTCGCAGATGGGCCGCGGCAAGATCCTCGACGTGGATATAGTCGCGAATACCGGTGCCGTCGGGGGTCTCGTAATCGGTGCCGAAGATCGAGATGCTGTCGCGCTTGCCTACCGCATGCTCGCACGCCACCTTGATCAGCAGCGTCGCGTTCGGTGTGGACTGGCCGATGCGGCCCTGCGGATCGCAGCCGGCGACGTTGAAGTAGCGCAGGATCACGTGCCGCATCGCGCCGGTGGCACTGAGGTCGCGCAGCATCGTCTCCGACATCAGTTTGGACATGCCGTAGGGATTGATCGGCTGGGTCGGAGTGTCCTCGTCGGCGACGCCGCTGGCGGGCATGCCGTAGACC
>DAIMGD010000107.1:0-7764 GCA_036724165.1 Rhodanobacter sp. | reverse complement strand
GCGGCTTGAGCGACTTGATCAGCTGCGATTCCAGCAGCAGCGCCTCGCCCTCGGTGCGTGTTACGGTGATCTCGACACGGGCAATCTGCGCCACCATCGCGGCGATGCGCGGCTCCATCCGCGGCTTCAGGAAATAACTGCCGACACGCTTCCTGAGGTTGCCGGCCTTGCCGACATACAGCAGCTCGCCGGCCGCGTCGAGATGACGATAGACGCCGGGCGAAGTGCTGAGCGTGCTGACGAAGGCCTTGCCGTCGAAGGGTGGCGGTTGCGCGGACTGCATGTGGGCATTCTAGCGGGTGCCGCGATCACCGGGCACGCCGAGCCAGACATGCACCGGGGCGTCAGACGTGCGAGCGCAACCACTGCTCGGCGCGTTCCAGATCGGCCTCGGTATCGATGCCGGGCGGGAATGGCTCGGGTGTCAGTCGCACGGCAATCGGATGGCCGTGCTCCAGCACGCGCAGCTGCTCCAGCGACTCGGTCCGCTCCAGCGGCGTGCGTGACAGGCGCGCGTAGCGAGCGAGAAACTTCGCGCGATAGGCGTAGATACCGATATGCCGCAGGAACGGCGAGCCGGATGGCAACGCGTGTCGATCGGCGGCAAATGCATCGCGCGCCCATGGCAACGGAGCACGACTGAAATACAGCGCGCGTCCATTCGTCGTGCGCACCAGCTTCACCACATTCGGATCGAACAGGTCTTCGGCGTCGATGATGGGCGTGGCCAGGGTCGCCATCGGCGCGTTGTCACCGGCCAGGGCCTGCGCTACCGCACGGATACCGGCAGCCGGAGCGAAGGGTTCGTCGCCTTGCAGGTTCACCACGATGGTGTCGTCGGCCCAGCCGTAAATGGCCGCACATTCGGCCAGCCGGTCGCTGCCCGAGGCGTGGTCGCTGCGGGTCATGCAGATCTCCACACCCTGCCCGGCCAGCGCATCGGCAATGCGCTGGTCATCCACCGCCACCACCACCTGGCTCGCGCCTGCCTGCAGCGCGCGCTGCGCCACCCGCACCACCATCGGCACGCCGCCGATCTCGCGCAGAGGCTTCGCCGGCAGGCGGGTCGAGCCGTAGCGGGCGGGAATCGCGACGATGAACGGAAGCGTGGTATTAGACATGGGCAATCTCTGGTTCGACGGCTAGCCTAGCTGCAACCATGCATCCGGGCGAGCCGCGGATTCAATCGACAGTCTGTAACGCAAACCCACAGCCATTGGCCAGTTCGAGAAAACCGGGAAAGGAGGTGGCGACATGTCGACAGTCGTTGATCCGCACCGGACCGGCGGCCACCAACCCTGCCACCGCAAAGCTCATCGCGATGCGATGGTCGAGATGGCTTTCCACCGTACCGGCACCGAGCCTGCCACCGTGGATGATCGCGCCGTCCGCCGTTTCCTCGATGGACGCATCTAGCGCACGCAAGCCGGCGGCCATCGTCGCGATGCGATCGGACTCCTTCACCCGCAACTCGGCCGCACCGCGGATGACGGTGCGGCCACTGGCCACCGCGGCAGCAATGAACAATGCGGGGAACTCATCGATCATGTCGGGCACCATCGCTTCGGGTAGCTCGATGCCGTGCAGTGGCGCATACCGCACGATCAAGTCACCGACCGGCTCACCGCCACTTTCCCGCGGGTTCTCGACGAGAATATCCGCACCCATCAGGCTCAATGCCTGCAGCAAACCGGTGCGGCGTGGATTGAGGCCGACCGCCGGCAGACGCAATTCCGAACCCGGCACGATGCTGGCCGCAACCAGGAAGAACGCTGCCGAGGAAAAGTCCGCGGGTACTTCCACGTCGACGGCATGCAGCGCATGGCCACCACCGAGCTTTGCATGGCCCGGCGAAAACTGGATCGGCCAGCCGAATGCAGCCAGCATGCGTTCCGTGTAATCGCGGGTTGGATGCGGTTCGATGATCTCGGTTTCGCCCGCAGCGTACAAACCAGCCAGCAGCAGTGCGGATTTCACCTGGGCACTGGCGACCGGCAGTTCGTAGCGGATGCCGTGCAATGGCCGCCCACCGTGCACCTGCAACGGAGGCAGGCCATCTTGCGTGTCGATGCGCGCGCCCATCCTGGTCAGTGGATCCGTCACCCGGCGCATCGGTCGCTTCGACAGCGAATCATCGCCGACCAGGCTGCTGTCGAAGCCCTGTCCGGCGAGCAGTCCGGTCAGCAGGCGCATGCCGGTGCCGGCATTGCCGCAATCCAGCGGCCGCGACGAGCCGCGCAGACCGTGCAGGCCGACGCCATGCACCACGCGTTCGCCTGCCGAGGTTGCCTCGATGCGCACGCCGAGCTGCGACAGCACGGCAGCCGTGGCGCGGGTATCTTCGCCTTCGAGGAAGCCGCGGATGCGCGAGTTTCCTTCGGCGATCGCGGCCAGCATCAGCGCGCGGTGCGATACCGATTTGTCGCCGGGAATCGGCACGCTGCCGCGCAAGGGCCGGCCCGGTTGGCTGCTCCAGTCGAGACGATTCAATCCGCTTTCTCCATGCGCGTCGCGCTGATCAGGGCAGCGCCACCGGGTAGGAACCCAGCACGCGTATGGTTGCCGCCGACTCGCCGATGTCCTGCACGGCGGCCTGCAATGCGTCACCGTCGATATGGCCGGAGACGTCGATGAAGAACGCGTACTGCCACTTGCCGGTATGCGCCGGCCGCGACTCGATCCGGTTCAGGCTGATGCCGTGCCTGGCGAACGGGCTGAGCACGTCGTACAGCGCGCCTGGCTTGTCGTTGACGGTGATCAGCAGCGACGTGCGGTCGTTGCCCGATGGCGGAAACAGCGAACGGCCGATCACCAGGAAGCGCGTGGTGTTGTCGGCGCGATCCTCGATGCCCTGCGCCACGGTCTTGAGGCCGTAGATCTTGCCGGCCGTCTCCCCGGCGATCGCGGCCGTGTCATCGGCATGCCGGGCCAGACGCGCGGCCTCGGCATTGCTGCCCACTGCGATGCATTCGACGCCCGGCAGATTGATGCGCAGCCAGGTCTTGCACTGCTGCAGTGACTGCGCATGCGCGTAAACGCGCTTGACGTCCTCCAGTTTGCCCGGCTGTGAATGCAGGCACTGGTGCACGCGCAGCTCCACTTCGCCGCAGATGGTGGCCTCGGAGGTGAGGAACATGTCCAAGGTGACCTGGATCATGCCCTGCCCGGAGTTCTCCACCGGCACCACGCCGAAATCGGCATGTCCTGCAGCGACTTCCTGGAACACCTCCTCGATGCTGCCCAGCGGCAGGCCGTAGGCGGCATGACCGAAATGCTTGCGCACCGCCTGCTCGCTGAAGGTACCTTCCGGACCGAGGAAACCGATCTTCAGCGGATCCTCCTGCGCCAGACACGACGACATGATCTCGCGAAACAGGCGCACCATCTCGGTATCGGACAGCGGACCGTCGTTGCGATCCACCACCATGCGCAGCACATGCGCCTCGCGCTCGGGGCGGTAATAGTCGATCGCCGAAAGCCCTTCGCCCTTCACTTTCGCCACTTCCTGGGCACGGTTCGCGCGCTCGGAAATCAGCTGCTGGATCTGCCGGTCGATGCTGTCGATGCGCTCGCGCATCTCGCTCAGCGGTGTCTTCGGATCGGTCATGCTTTTAGCCGCCTGGATGGATAGAAGTCCAAATGATGAACAGGCATCTTGCCTGAATTTCTCGCGCTCGGCCAATCAACCATGCCGCTGCGCGAAGTCCTGCATGAAACCCGTCAACGCCTGGACAGCTTCCAGCGGCACGGCGTTGTACAGCGAGGCGCGCATGCCACCGATCGCCTTGTGACCTTTCAGCGCCAGCAGGCCGGCGGCTTCGGATTCCTTGAGGAAGGCGGCATCCAGCGCATCGTCGTGCAGGGTGAACGGGACGTTCATGCGCGAACGCGCGGGCGGGTCGATCGGGTTGCGGTAATAACCACCGGAGCCATCAATGGTCCGATACAGCAGCTCGGCCTTGGCGCGATTGCGATCACCGATCGCCGCGAGTCCGCCCTGCGCATGCAGCCACTGGAAGGTCAGCCCGGCCAGATACCAGCCCCAGGTGTTCGGCGTGTTGAGCATCGAATCGTTTGCCGCCTGCTCGGCAAAGCGGAATATCTTCGCCATCGGCCGGCGGGCCCGCTGCAGCAGGTCGCGACGGATGATCATCACCACCAGCCCGGACGGCCCGATGTTCTTCTGCGCGCCGGCATAGATCAGCCCGAAGCGCGAGACATCCAGCGGCTCGGACAGGATGTTCGATGACATGTCGGCCACCAGTGGCACCGTGCCGACCTCGGGGATGCCATGGAACTCCACACCGTGGATTGTCTCGTTCGGCGTGTAGTGCACGTAGGCAGCCTGCGGATCGAGCTGCCAGCTGCCGCGCGGCGGCAGCTTCAGGTAATCATCGGCCTTGCCGCTGGCGGCCACGTTGACGCGCACATACGGTGCCGCCTCGCTGATCGCCTTCGTACTCCAGTGACCGCTGTCGATGTAATCGGCGCTGTCGCCCTCGCCGGCCAGATTCATCGGGATCTGCGCGAACAGCTGGGTGGCACCGCCCTGCAGGAACAGCACGGCGTAGTCGGCGGGAATCGCCAGCAAGGCGCGCAGGTCGGCTTCGGTCTGCGCCGCCATCTCGATGAAACGCTTGCCGCGATGGGACTGCTCCATCACCGAGGCACCGCTGCCGTTCCAGTCCAGCAATTCGCGCTGAGCGCGCTCGAGTACCACCTGTGGAAGCGCCGCCGGACCGGCGCTGAAATTCCAGACTCTACTCACTTGCACGTGCATCCCGTCATGGTGTCCCCGGCATTATGGCGCGGCGCAGCATGGCGCGGTCAACTGCCTGCGCGACACGAACGGGAGACATCAAAAGCGGATCAACAACACCAGCGCAATGCCCAGTGCCAGCACCGCGGCAGTCACGATCAGCCACCACACTTCGCCGATCGGGCCGGCAGCTTCTTCCGGCAGGTGCTCGGGTGGCGACTCGGGCATGATGATCTCGGGTTCCGGCTCCATGCCCGGGGCATCGACCACGAAGCGATGCATCGCCAGGCCAATCTGATCGCCAGGCTGCAACGCCACCTCCTGTACGGCAACACCGTTGACCCGCAAGGGATGACGTTCGGACGGCTGCGTGGCTTCCAGCAGCAGCCTGCCATCGTGCCAATGGATGCGCAGCGCGGCGAGCTCACCCTGCGGCAACTCCAGCGGGCAACGCCCCTGCGGACCGAGCTCCAGGCTTTCCTGCAGCGGCAGAACCCGGCCGGACAACGGGCCGGCCACCGCGCGCAGCGCCACCGTGCAACGACCCTGCTCCGGCACGCTGAGCGGCGGCCGCAGGGCCGGATCCCGATCGTCACGCAACAGCATGCGGCAATCCCCCACGCTGACCACGTCACCGGCCCGCAACAGTGCCCGCTCGCGCACCGGCCGCGCATTGACGTAGATGCGATCGGCCGAAGGCAATATCTGCAACACCCAGCCGCGACGATCCTGCTGGATGCGCAAATGCTGGGGAGCTGCCTGGCTGGCGGCCAGTACAAGGTCATTGTCGGGCGCGCTGCCGATGCGCAGTTGCGCCTGTGCCCAGTGGAAATCCTCTCGGGCCGCGTTGGGAAATTCGATGCGCATGATGAACCGGTCGATTGACCGTGAAACTCTAGCATGCAGCCCGTCACGCTCCGGTACATGGCTGGCATTAAGATGTCTCGTTTTGGTCCGGAGCCTGTCATGCCCAGAATCGATATCCACCGTCCGCACCAGCTGTCGATCGCCGAAGCTCGCGTCGTGGTCGACCAGGTCGCCGCCCGGATGCACGCGAAGCTCGGCGTGGAGGGACAGTGGCAAGGCGACACCCTGCGCTTTTCGGGACGCGGGGTCAGTGGCACGATCGCCGTCAGCGGCGACGCCATCCAGGTCAATGCCGAGCTGGGGCTGATGCTGGCACCGCTGAAGGGCATGGTCGAGCAGGAGATCCGGCGCAAGCTGGACGAGCATTTCGCCTGATCCGGCTGGATCGGGATATTCCTTGATGATTCTTTAACCAGAAGCCTATCCGTGGCATACTCGACGGCTTACGCAGCCATGATGGCTGTGCGTGAACCCCGGAACACATGGCCAAAGACGACGTCATCGAAATGGAAGGCACGGTCCAGGAGACCTTGCCCAACACCATGTTTCGCGTGCAACTTGAGAACGGGCACGTGGTTATCGCCCACATCTCCGGCCGCATGCGCAAGCACTACATCCGTATTCTCACCGGCGACAAGGTCAAGATCGAAATGACCCCGTACGACCTGAGCAAGGGACGTATCACGTACCGCATGAAGTAATTCGACCCTGCGCTATGCGCAGTGGGTTCGGTATGGTGGATGCTGGAAACGAAAGGCGGCGCAATGCGCCGCCTTTGCTTTGCCTGTCAGCCCCTCGGAACGCTCAGCCGGGCTCGACCACCGCCGGCAGCTTCTCGACCGACTCGCAGTCCACGCGCAGTTCGCCATCGCGAACGCTCAACCGAACCAGGCCGCCGTCAGCCAGCTTGCCGAACAACAGTTCGTCTGCCAGCGCCCGCTTCACCTTCTCCTGGATCACCCGCGCCATCGGCCGTGCGCCCATCTGCGGATCGAAACCATGCTCGGCCAGCCAGCGCCGGGCTTCGCCATCCACATCCAGACTCACGTGCTTCTCGGTCAGCTGGCTTTCCAGTTCGATCAGGAACTTGTCCACCACGCGCAGGATGTGTTCGAAGTCGAGCGCGCTGAACTGGATGATCGCGTCCAGCCGGTTGCGGAACTCCGGCGTGAAAATGCGACGGATCACTTCCATCGCATCCGACTCATGCTTTTGCTCGACGAAACCCATGCTACGTCGTGAGGCGAGTGCGGCACCGGCGTTGGTGGTCATCACCACCACCACGTTCTTGAAGTTTGCCTCGCGGCCGTTGGTATCGGTCAGCACGCCGCGGTCCATCACCTGCAGCAGGATGTTGAACACATCCGGGTGCGCCTTCTCGATCTCGTCCAGCAGCAACACCGCGTGCGGATGCTTGACCACCGCTTCGGTCAGCAGGCCGCCCTGGTCGAAACCGACATAGCCCGGCGGTGCGCCGACCAGCCGCGACACCGAATGACCTTCCATGTATTCGGACATGTCGAAGCGGATCATCTCGATGCCCAGCTGCATCGCCAGCTGCTTGGTCACCTCGGTCTTGCCAACACCGGTCGGACCGGCGAGCAGGAAGCAGCCGATCGGCTTGGACGGATCGGCCAGCCCCGAACGGGCCATCTTGATCGACGCGGCCAGCGCCTCGATCGCCGGGTCCTGACCGAATACCACCATCTTGAGGTTGCGCTCCAGGTTGCGCAGCACGTCACGATCCGACGCCGAGACCTGCTTGGCCGGAATCCGCGCCATCTTGGCCACGATGTATTCAACCTCGCTCACGTCGACCTTGCCGGTACGCTGGTCTTCCGGCAGCAACCGCTGACGTGCGCCGGCCTCGTCGATCACGTCGATCGCCTTGTCCGGCAGCAGGCGGTCGGGAATGTGCTTGACCGACAGGTCCACGGCCGCCTTCAACGCCTCGTTGGTATAGGAAACGTGGTGATGCTCCTCGAAGCGCGAACGCAGGCCCTTGAGGATTTCGATGCTATCGGCGATGGTCGGCTCGACCACGTCGATCTTCTGGAAACGCCGCGCCAGCGCACGGTCCTTCTCGAACACGCCGCGGTATTCCTGGAACGTGGTCGAACCGATGCAGCGCAGCTCGC
>DAIMGD010000106.1:0-7902 GCA_036724165.1 Rhodanobacter sp. | reverse complement strand
GCGCGCGGCCTTCGTGATCGCTGCGCCAGGCAACATAGAGCGTGTTCGGTTCGCGCGGGTCGGTCATGCGCTTTTCCACCAGCTGGCCATGCTTCAGCAACGCGCCTACCCGATGGCGCGGCAACCAGCCCGCGCCCAGGCCATCGCACTGGGCCAGGATTTTCGCACGCATGCTCGGCAGCGCCAGCGTCGGCTGTCCACCGAGCACGCCATAGGTGCGAGCGCCGGTGCGCGAGGAGTCGGCTACCAGAAAACCCGTTCGCGGTGAGTCACCCGGCGAATTCCGGACAGGCCCTTCGCTGAATCCAGGGTCGACATGGCGCAGCAACTCGAAGGGAGCGCGGCACACATCAAAGGCCGGATCTACCGTGCCCTGCAAAGCATGCGACGCGGCGGCGTGCGCGTCTGCGTTGCCGCATCTTTCGAAGGCAGGCGACCGTGCGCCATCCCGTGCCGCCGCGCCGCATCCCCCACATCGGCGGCTGCCAGCCCGAGTAAGCGATATTTTCACGCGGGCCGGACGACTTTGGCGCACGATCGGCTTAACCTGAGCGAGGCCTGCACACGCCGCGAGCCAGGACGGAGCGCCTATGGAACGTCCCCACGTCAAGTTGGAGTTTCAACAAGTCTTCGATCGCATCACCGATGCGTATGTGGCACTGGACCGGGACTGGCGCTACACCTACCTGAGCGCCAAGGCCTGCGAGATTTTTGGGCGTCCGGCAGCCGATCTGCTGGGCCGGCACATCTGGACCGAATTCCCCGAAGGCATCGACCAGCCATTCCATCGCGCCTACGAAAAGGCGATGGCCGAGCAGCAGCCGGTTTCGCTCGAAGCGTTCTACCCGCCGTACAACCGCTGGTTCGAGAATCGCGTCTACCCATCGCCGGACGGGTTGGCGATCTATTTTCGTGACATCACCGAGCGCAAGCAGGTCGAGCAGGCGCAGCTGCAGAATCAGCGGATGCTGGCGCAGGCGCAGCAGGTGGCGCACATCGGCAGCTGGGAGTGGGACATTCCCGCCAATCAGCTGAGCTGGTCGGTGGAGTTGTACCGCATCTACGGCCTGGTTCCGGAGCATTGCGCGGTCTCGTTCGAAGCCTATCTCGCACTGCTGCATCCGCTGGACCGCACCCGGGTGCAGCGGGCCATCGAGCAGGCCTGCGTCGACCATCACCCGTTCGAGTTCGAGGAGCGCATCGTCCGCGAGGATGGCGCCGAGCGCACGCTGCACAGTCGCGGCATGGTGCAGGTGGATGCCGAAGGGCACGCGATCCGCATGCTGGGCGCCTGCCAGGACATTACCGAACGCAAGCGCGCCGAGCAGATGGACCTTGGTCAGCACGACATCCTGGCCGGCGTTGCGGCACAGCGACCGCTGGCGGAAAGCCTGGAGCGCATTGCGCGGTTGCACGAGACGCTCAATCCCGGCGCCCTGTGTTCAATGCTGCTGCTCGATGACGATGGCCAGCACGTGCTGCACGGCGCTGCGCCGAGCCTGCCCGAGGCATACAACCAGTTCGTGCACGGCATGGAAATCGGCGAAGGACATGGTTCATGCGGCACCGCCGTGTGGCGTTGCGAGCGCGTGGTGGTGGCCGACATCGCCAGTCACGAGCACTGGAAGAACTACCGCGACATCGCGCTGGGCCATGGGCTGAAGGCGTGCTGGTCGACCCCGGTATTCGGCAGCCACGGCCAGATCCTGGGGACGTTTGCGGTGTACTACCGCGAACCGCGCGAACCGAGGCCGGAGGAGCTGCAGAGCATCGATCGCATGCTGCCGCTGGCCGGCATTGCGATCGAGAGCAGCCGGCTGGTCGACCGCCTGCATGAACGCAACCGCTTCTTCGAGATGTCGCAGGAGATCTTCTGCATCCTCGATCCGCGCAGCGAGCGGATCGTCCAGTTCAACCCGTCGCTGCCGCGCGTCACCGGCTACAGCGCCGAAGAACTGACCTCGCGGAATTACCGGGCATTCCTGTGCCCGGAGGATGACCAGGACAGCACCGATCCGATGCAGGCACTGACCGAGCCGGGACGGCGCATGCAGGAGCTGGTCACGCGTTGCGTGTACAAGGATGGCAGCGAGCATTTGCTGGAATGGGTTTCGTTTGCTGCGCCGGACGGCATGCTCTACGCCGTGGCCCGCGACATCACCGAGCGCCGCCGGGCCGAGGCGGAGCTGGCCTATGCCTCCAGCCACGATGCGATCACCGGCCTGCCGCATCACCTGATGCTGGAACGTGCGCTCGCGCTGATGCTGCGGAATCGCGCGGTGCCGGTATGGATCCTGATCGTCGGGCTCGATCGCTTCCAGCTGGTCAATGAATCCGTCGGCCATGCCACCGGCGATGACGTGCTGCAGCGCCTGGCCAGTCGACTGCGGGCCACGCTGGGCGAGCAGGGACAGATCGCCCGCTTCACCGGCGACAAGTTCGTGATCGCGGTGCGTGGATTGTCGTCGTTCGCTGCGCAGGAACTGGCCGAGCGGTTTCGCGCGGCGGTGGCCGCACCGATCGAAGGTCACGACTACCGGCTGTTGCTGACTGCCAGCGTCGGCATCAGTCGTTCACCCGAACACGGCGAGAATCCGCAGAGTCTGCTGCGCAGTGCCGAAGCCGCGATGAGCCAGGCCAAGCGGGACGGACGCGACCGCGTCTCCGAGTTCTCCATCAGGCAGGTGCATGCGCTCGAAGAGCGCCTGGCACTGGGCAGCCACCTGCGCGATGCGATCCACCACGGCGAGCTGGAGCTGTACTACCAGCCGCAGCATCGGGCGGATGGCTGCATCTTGACCGGGTTCGAGGCGCTGCTGCGCTGGAACAGCCGCGAACTTGGCCCGGTGCCGCCGGAGCGCTTCATCCCGATCGCCGAAGCGCTGGGCCTGATGCCGGAAATCGGCGGCTGGGTGGTGGATGCCGCCTGCCGGCAGGCGCGCGCATGGCTGGATCGCGGCTATCGCGACTTCAGCCTCGCCATCAACGTCTCGGCGCAACAGCTTCAGCGCGCCGATCTGGTCGAACAGATCAGCGATGCGCTGAAGCAGCACGCGGTGCCGCCGTCGATGCTGGACATCGAGATGACCGAGAGTGCGCTGATGGAAAACGTCGCGCGCATCCGGCGCACGCTGGCCGAACTCAAGGCAATGGGTACCCGGCTGTCACTGGATGATTTCGGCACCGGCTATTCCAGCCTGGCCTACCTGAAACAGTTCCCGATCGACAAGCTGAAGATCGACCAGAGCTTCGTGCGCGGCCTGCCGGCGGACAGCGATGATGCCGCGATCGCCCAGACCATCATCGAGCTCGCCCACCAACTGCGCATGACGGTCGCGGCCGAGGGCGTGGAGACGCAAGCGCAATCGGTGTTCCTGTCCGGGATGGGCTGCGATGAGCTGCAGGGGAATCACCTGGGCGCGGCAATGCCGGTGCGCGAGGCCGAGAGCTTCTTCGCCCAGCCATCAACCTTGCACTAGCCAGATCGTTTGGCATCGAGGCTTGCCCGATGCGCTGAAGCCCACGCAGGCGCCGCTTCAAGCCAGCGGCTACCGCCTACGTTTCGCGCCTGAGTCATGCGGCCGCGTTGCCGGGAAATCGCTTGCGGATTGGTTGGGCGACACGCCGTTACAAACCCCACGGTGGCGAATCCAGCCAGACACCCTGGACGCCGATGCTGCCAGTGTTGCTGGCGCAGGCTTGCGCCCGGCATTGAGCGCTTCCGGCTCCTCCCCCGGCTTGCAGGGGAGGAGTGGGGTTCGCGGTTACTTCCGCTCGGCGGCGGTCGCATCGCGGGTGGCGCGGAACTCCGAGTCCTTGCTCCAGTTCGGCCACTGGTCGGAGTTCGCCAGCTCGCTGCCCACGGCGTAGAGCACCTGCAGGTCGCGCGCCATGCCGGTGAACGGCCAGCTGGCCTGCCATTCGTCGCCGGGCTGGTGATAGCGCTTGGCGGTGTAGTCGTCATCCGCGGCCTTGCCCGCGGCGAGGCCACCATCGATCCAGTCATCGCCCGAACCGAACGAGATCGCCGGCACGCCGCGCTTGGCGAACGAGAAATGATCGGAGCGGAAAAATCCGCCGGCCTCCGGCTTCGGATCGGCCGAATAGGTCATGCCGTATTTCTTCGCGTCGGCGATCAGGTCATCCAGCAGGCCCAGCCTGGCGTTGCCGGAGATGGTGAAGTTGCGCGCCGGGCCGTGCGGATCGAGTGCATCCATGTTGATCACGCCGGCGGTCTTGTCAAGCGGATACAGCGGATTGGCCGCGTAATATTCGGAGCCGAGCAGGCCCTTCTCCTCGGCGGTGACGTTGAGGAACACCATCGAGCGCTCGGGCCGCGGCGCCTTGGCGAAGGCCCGGCCCAGCTCGATCAGTGCCGCGGTGCCGGTCGCGTTGTCGACCGCGCCGTTGTAGATGCGATCGCCTTTCGCATCGGGTTCGCCGACGCCCAGATGGTCCCAGTGCGCGCTGTAGATCACGGTCTCGTCGGGACGCTTGCTGCCCTCGATCCGGCCGACGATATTGTGCGAGGTGATCACCTTTGAATCGACCTTGAAGCTGGCCGACAGGCTTTCGCCCTTCAGCGTGACTGGCTTGAACGCGCGCGTCTGCGCCTGCTTCTTCAGCGCGTCGAAATCCAGTCCGGCCTGCTTGAACATCGCGACGGCAAGATCACGCTGGATCCAGCCTTCCAGTTGCGGGTGCACCGCGGCTGGCTTGTCGCGCACGATGTCGAACATGGTGTTGGTGTTCGAGTTCTTCACCGTGGCCCAGCCGTACGAGGCCGGTGCGGTTTCATGGATCACCAGCATGCCCAGCGCGCCCTGTCGCGCGGCCTCCTCGTACTTGTACGTCCAGCGGCCGTAGTAGGTCATCGCCTTGCCGCCGAAGTCGCCCTGGCCGGTTTCGAAGTCGGGATCGTTGACCAGCACCACGGCGATCTTGCCATGCAGGTCGACGCCCTTGAAATCGTCCCAGTGGCGCTCGGGCGCCTTGACGCCATAGCCGACGAACACCAGCGGCGCGCGGGCGATCGCCACCGCGGTCGAACCGTCCATCGGCGCGCGCACGGCGATCTGCCTGCCTTGCGTCAAGGACTGGCTCTTGCCATCGCCGGTGAACAGGGTGAGCGTCGGTGTGCCGATGATCTCGGTGCGCAGCAACGGCACGGCCTGCGTCCAGGCGCGCTTGCCATCCTTGAGGTCACCGCCGGGTTGCAGCCCGGCAGCCTTCATCTGCGACACCACGTAGTCGATGGTTTTTGTTTCGGCGGGCGTGGCCGGGCCGCGGCCCTCGAACGCATCCGAGGACAGCACCTTGTCCTCGGCGGACAGGCGATGCGGATCGAACGTCGGCGCCTGGATCGCAGCGGCCATCAGAGCCGACGACACGGCCAGGGCCAGGGTGGAGAAAATCAATCGCTTCACGGGGCAGCTACCTGTGGGGGAGGGAACTTCCCGATACTAGTGAGCCCCGCCGCGCCGGTCTACCCAACGCATGGGCCATGGCCGGACCAACGGGATGGGTCCGGCCATGGCGGGCGACGATGATTTGGACGTCCGTGCCTACTCGGTGCCGATCACCTTGCCGGTGCCGGCATCGACCTTCAGCTCGACCTTGTTGCCGCCCGGATTCCTGGCCTTGGCCTGCCAGATGCCCTGCTTGAATTTCACGTCATGCACGTGCGTGTAGCCCTGGGTTTCCAGTGCAGCGCGTACATCGCGTTCGCTCAGTCGCGATACCTGTTCGTCCGGATAGACCTGGCCGGTCTTCGCATCGATGCGCACATCCACCCGCTTGCCATTCGCGCTCTTGGCATGCGCGCGCCACATGCCGTCCTTGAACTGCAGGTCGTGCACCTTGGTGTAGCCCTGATCGGCGAGTTTGCCCTGCACCTGGGGTTCGGTCATGGTCTGCTGCGCCACGGCAACACCGGAAACGCTCAACGCAAGTGCGAAACCCAATACGACGGTCTTCATCTTCATGGAAGTTCCTCGTGCCCGAAATGGAATGCCCGAGTCTTGGCCGGGCCATGCAAACGTACGATGAACGAGCGGCATGGCTGCCGGACAGCAGTGGAACGATGGCGCGCTTGTCGACGTCGACAGCGCGTGCTCGGCGGTCGTGCTATATCCAGCAGGTCGTTCGTGACGGGGCGGCGCTAAGACCTCCATCAACACGCCTCAGGCGATCGAGACTGCCATGACACGATTGTTGCGTTCCGGACCATTGCTGTTGATCAGCGGCGTGCTGTTCGTGCTGCTGGGCCTCGCCCTGGCCATCGGTGGCGTGCGCCTGCTGACCTTGGGCGGCTCTTTCTATTACCTGCTGGCGGGCCTGGGCATCGCCCTCGTCGGTGGCCTGCTGATCGCGGCGCGGCGTGAGGCGTTGTGGCTGTATGCGCTGGTGCTGTTCGGCACCACCGCGTGGGCGCTGGCCGAGGTGGGGTTCGACTGGTGGCAGCTGCTGCCGCGGCTGGATGTGTGGTTCGTGCTCGGCATGTGGCTGTGGCTGCCGTTCGTCAATCGGCGCCTGCGCGTGGTGATGGATGGCCGTGATGCGAAGCTGCGCGGTGGACGCTGGGCGCTCGGTGGCGCGGTGGTGATCGCGGCGATCGTCGGCATCATCGCGTTGCTGCAGCACCCGCATGACTACCCGGGCGAGGTCGCCGCCGCAAGCATGAGCGCGACCGGTTCTGCGCCGGCGCCATTCACCGCAGCTGGCGACTGGTCGGCCTACGGGCATTCCGGCTATGGCGACCGCTATGCGCCGGCGCAAAAGATCACCGCGCAGAATGTCGATCAGTTGCAACTGGCGTGGACCTTCCACACCGGCGACCTGAAGGGTGCGGGCGACCCGCTCGAGATCGCCAACGAGGTCACGCCGCTGAAGGCGAACGGCATGCTGTACATCTGCACGCCGCACAACCTCGTGATTGCGCTCGACCCGGACAGCGGCAGGCAGCGCTGGCGCTACGACCCGAAGATCAACCGGCGGGCGAAGGGCTACCAGCACATGATCTGCCGCGGTGTGGCCTATCACGACTCGGGCGCTTACATCGGGCCGGCGGCGCTGGCCGAGCTGCCCGCGGCGAGTGCCTCCAGCGTCGCAGCGAGCGTGCCGCCGCCACCACCCAAAGGTGCGTTGGCCATTGCAGCGATCCATTTCGACGAGTGTCCACGGCGTATTTTCGCGCCCACTGCCGACGCCACCATCGTGGCGATCAACGCGGACACCGGTCAACCCTGCAACGGCTTCGGCGACCATGGCGTGATCGGACTGAACGCCAACCAGCCGATGACCAAGCGCGGTTTCCTCAACCCGACCTCGCCGCCCGTAGTGACACAGCACGTGCTGATCGTTGCGGCCAGCGTCACCGACAACGACTCCACCGACGAGCCTTCCGGGGTGATCCGCGGCTACGACATCGAAAGCGGCAAGCTGCTGTGGAACTGGGATGCATCGAACCCGAGCGCGAGCGCGCCGATTGCAGCAGGCCAGACCTACGTGCGCAATTCGCCGAACTCATGGGGCGTGGCCAGCGTCGACGAGAAGCTCGGCATGGTCTACCTGCCGATGGGCAACCAGACGCCGGACATGTGGGGTGGCCAGCGCGATCCGCAGGGCGAGCACTACAACAGCTCGATCGTGGCGCTGGACATCGCCACCGGGCAGTTGCGCTGGGTCTACCAGACCGTGCATCACGACCTGTGGGACATGGATATCGGCGGCCAGCCGAGCCTGGTCGATCTGGATACGGCGAACGGCAAGGTTCCGGCGCTGATCGCCTCGACCAAGCGTGGCGACATCTACGTGATCGATCGCCGCGACGGCAAGCTGGTCGTGCCCGCGCCGGAACAACCGGTGCCGCGGGGTGCGGCGAAAGGTGACCACACCTCGCCC
>DAIMGD010000105.1:0-7903 GCA_036724165.1 Rhodanobacter sp. | reverse complement strand
CGATCGCCACCGACTGCAATCCCGGCACCTCGCCGCTGCTGTCGTTGCGGCTGGCCGCCGGCATGGCCTGCACGCTGTTCCGGCTGACGCCGGAGGAGGCGCTGCGCGGCGTCACGGTGAACGCCGCACGCGCACTCGGACTGGATGACCGCGGCACCCTGGCGATCGGACAGCGCGCCGACCTGGTGGTGTGGAACGCGCGCCAGCCAGCCGAGTTGTGTTACTGGATCGGCGGACAGCTGGTGCGCGAGGTATGGCTCGGCGGCGAGCCGGTAGCGGCTGCCAGCTGAGTTTCATGGCTTGCTGACCGGCGTCAATTCGTCCGGTATGGATCGGACCGGGCAACTGCATCGACGCGCGCAACCAGCGCATCGTGGAATGACACCGGCAGCTCGGCATGCACGGGAACCCGCCACCAGTGCGGCTGCGCGAAGCGCCGGCATTTCACGGCGTCCTTGTCGGTCATCAGCAGCGGCAGGCCGTCGTTGAAATCCAGCTCGGCGGCTGTGAAAGCGTGATGATCGGCAAACGCATGTTCGACCACTTCGATGCCGACGGCACGCAGGCTGTCGAAGAAACGCCGCGGATTGCCGATCGCCGCAACCGCATGCACCCGCTGGCCGGAAAAATCGATCAACGCCTGTTTCCGACCATCCGTCAATGCGATGACGTCGCCGCCGCGCAACTGCATCGGATATTCGCCAGCTTCGGCGGCACCACCGTTGCAGACACGAAAATCCACTCGCGTCAGCCGCTCCAGTGGCTCGCGCAACGGGCCGGCCGGCAATAGTTGGCGATTGCCGAAACGACGCACGCCGTCGATCACGCAGATTTCCAGGTCACGCTTCAGGCGGTAGTGCTGCAGGCCGTCGTCGGCCACCAGCACATTGCAGCCGGTGTCGAGCAGCAGCCGCGCCGCGGCGGGACGATCACGACCGACCGCCACCGGCACGCCACCGGCGTGGATCAGGCAGGGCTCGTCGCCAACCCGCGCAGGATCCGGCGCCTCGCCGAGCAGGCATGGCTCGCGCTGGTTGCCGCCGTAGCCCCGGCTGACCACCCCGGGCCGATAGCCGCGGGCGCGCAGGGATGCCACTACCGCGATGGCCAGCGGCGTCTTGCCGGTACCGCCCACGCTGAGGTTGCCGATCACGATGACCGGCACCGGCAGGCGCACGCTGCGCAGCGCGCCGGATCGATACAGCCAGCCACGCAGACGAACCACCACGCCGTACAGCGCCGCCAGCGGCCAGGTCCACCATGGCACCCGGCCGTTGCCGTACCAGGCTGATTCGAGCGTATCGATCAGCGCCATGGATGATCCTCAGTCGCCGTTGACTTGATCGTGGAACTGCATCCGGTGCAGCGAGGCGTAATGGCTGTTCAACGCGATCAGTTCGGCATGCGTGCCGCGCTCGACGATGCGACCATGATCCATCACCGCGATCTGGTCGGCCCCCTCGATGGTGGACAGGCGGTGCGCGATCACCAGCGTGGTGCGATCGCGCATCAGTCGCTGCAAGGCTTGCTGGATCAATCGCTCCGATTCGGTATCCAGCGCACTGGTGGCCTCGTCCAGCACCAGGATCGGCGCGTTCTTGAGGATCGCGCGGGCGATCGCGATGCGCTGGCGCTGGCCACCGGAGAGCATGTTGCCGCTCTGCCCGATCGGCGTATGGATGCCCTGTGGCATGCGCGCGATGAACTCCATCGCGTTGGCCGCCTCGGCGGCGGCGATGATGTCCGTCTCGCTGGCGCCGGCAAGTTCGCCATAGGCGATGTTGTTGGCCACGGTGTCGTCGAACAGCACCACGCTCTGTCCCACCCACGCGATCTGCCGGCGCAGCGAGGCCAACGTGTAGTCCTCGTAGTCGAGGTCGTCCAGCACGATGCGGCCCGTGGTGGGCGCGTAGAAGCGCGGCAGCAGGCTGACCAGACTGCTCTTGCCGCTGCCCGAGCGTCCCACCAGCGCGGTCACCGTGCCGGGCGCGCAAGCCAGATCCACCCCGCGCAACGCTTCGATGTCACTGCGCGGATACCTCAAGGTGACTGCCTCGAAACGCAGGTCACCGTGCGTGCGCAGCAGCTCGCGACTGCCATGATCAGGCTCGGGCGGCAGGTCGATCACGTCGAACAGATCCTCCGCCGCGGACAGCCCGCGCTGGATATTCGCCTGCACCGTGGCGAGGCGTTTCAACGATGGCAGCATCGTTCCCATCGCCGTCAGCACGACCAGGAACACGCCGGGCGACATGTGATTGAGCACGGCAGGTCGGGTGCCCAGGAAAACCAGTGCGGCCAGCGCCGTGGCGGCGACCAGCTGCACGGTCGAACTGGATGCCGCGTTGGTCGCCGCGATCTTCAGGTTGAGCCGCCGCGTCTGCTTGCTGATCACGTCGAAACGGTTCGCTTCATGCGCCTGGCCGCCGTAGATGCGCACTTCGCGATGCGCGCCCACCGACTCTTCCACCGTGCCGGTGACCGAACCCATGGTGCCCTGGATGCGCCGGCTGATCTGCCGGTAACGCTTGCTCACCACGGTGGCAATCAGCGCGATGGCCGGCACCATGATCAACAGGGACAGGGTCAGGTAGGCGCTGTTGTAAAGCATCGTGACGAACATGAAGATCACCGTGAGACCGTCGGTGACCGAAACCTTCAGCGCATCGGTTGCCGCCGATGCGACCTGCTCGCTGGTGTAGGTGATGCGCGAAATCTGTTGCCCGGAAGGTTCGTTGCCGAAGAATGCCGCAGGCAGTTTCAGGTAGGCCGAAAAAACATCCTGGCGGATCTTCTGCACGATGTGACGGCCGATGTAGGAAATGCCGTAATCACTGGCAAACGTGCCGCAGGAGCGCACGAAGAAGATCGCGATGATCCATATCGGCATCCAGAAAATCAGGTACGGATCCTTCCGCACGAACAGGCCGTCGATGATGATCTTCAGCAGATTCGTGAAAATGGCGAGACCGGCGCCGTCGACCGCCATGCCAAGCATCGCGACGAGCCCGATCGGCCAATGCTGCCTCGTATAGCCAAGCAGGCGCTTGTAGACGCGCCAGCTTTCCGCGCCCCAGGCACCAGGTTTCGGCGTGCTCACGGACTCGCGTCCGGCTGGCTCGGTGTGGTGGCGATCGACAGCTTGGTGAAGCCGAGCTGGCCCAGCGCGTCCATCGCGGTGACCACGTCCTGATTGGGCGTCATCGCATCGGCGCGGATCGTCACCTGACGCTCGCGGTCGCTGCCGGCGTTGCGCGCGATGGTCTGCTTGAGCGGCTCGATGCCTTCGCCCAGCACTTCGTCGCTGCCGACATAGAAGTGGCCGTCACGGTCGATCATGACGGTCAGCACCGGCGCGTGCATGTCGCGATCCTGCGCGCTGGCCTTCGGCAGCGTGACCTGCAGGCGCGAGTGCTGCACGAACGTGCTGGTCAGCACGAAGAACATCAGCAGGGTCAGCAGCACGTCGATCAACGGGATCACGTTGATCTCGAAATCATCCCCGCGGCGGTTGTTGCCGATACGCATCGGTGCGCTCTCAACCCACGCGCGGCGCGGATGGCGCCGGCATCTGCTGTGGCTGCCGCAGCTGCGCCGCGGCGGCGGCAGCAGGCCGCGTCAGCTCGTCCAGCAACGCGGTGGCCTGCTTTTCCATCTCCACGCAATAACCGGCCACGCGCGAACGGAAATAGCGGTGCAGCACATACGCCGGAATCGCCACGGTCAGACCCGACGCCGTGCAGATCAGCGCCTCGCCGATGCCGCCGGCCATCTTGGCCGGATCGCCGATGCCGCCGGCCATCACTTCCATGAACATGCGGATCAGGCCGATCACCGTGCCGAACAGACCCAGCAGCGGCCCGATCAGCGCAATCGTGCCCAGCGTGTTGAGGTAACGCTCCATCCGGTGCACCACATGCCGACCGGTGTCCTCGATGCGCTCCTTGATCTGCTCACGCGGGCGGTTGCGCATCGCCAGCGCTCCGGCCAGCAATTCGCCCAGCGGCGAACCGGCGGCCAGCGCGTCCAGATGGCTCAGATTGATCTGACCCGCGCGCGCCCAATCGCGCACCTCGTCGCCCAGCCCCGGCGGCAACACCGACTTGCGACGCAGGGTCCAGCAACGCTCCAGCACGATCGCCAGGGCGATCGCCGAACAGATCAGGATGGGCACCATCGCCCAGCCGCCAGCCATCAGGATTTCCAGCACGTTCTGACCTCAGCGCGAGACATATCGACGAGCGCGCATGATAGCAGTCCCGCTCCGGCGTACTGCGGCAGGCGTGGCATTCCTCCGCCTGCCCAGGCATGGATTCATTCCATGCCGGCGTCAATCCGCTACAAATTCATACGCGCCACTTGTGGCAAACCATAGATCACTCCCGCCAGTAGCGGGGCTGCCGCTGGCGCCAGCCCCGCCCGCGCGCCGCCGGACCCTCCGTCGGGAAATCCAGCGGGATCGCGCCTTCGTCCGCGGTATTGAATACCGGCACATGGGCATCGGCATAGCGCGCCAGCACATCCGGCCTGGGATGGCCGAAGTGGTTGTGCCATCCGGCCGAGACCAGCGCCAGCGCCGGCCTGACTGCCGCGATGAAGGCGGCACTGGAAGAACTGCTGCTGCCGTGATGCGGCACCAGCATCACCGGAGGCATGCCCGGATCGACCGCCGTGGCGACCTGCGACTCCACCTTCGAGCTGATGTCTCCGGTAAGCAGCAGCCGACCGCCATGCCCGGTGACCAGCAGCACGCAGGAGTTGTCGTTG
The DNA here is from genome assembly GCA_036724165.1 of Rhodanobacter sp. Lineage (GTDB taxonomy): Bacteria > Pseudomonadota > Gammaproteobacteria > Xanthomonadales > Rhodanobacteraceae > Rhodanobacter. The sequence continues at coordinate 3,136 of DAIMGD010000105.1, read as the reverse complement.
TCCTTGGCATGCGGCTGCACGATCTGCGGACCAAGCACGCGAAAACCCACGCCATCCCATTGCCACGACTGCCCGGCGATGCACTGGCGCATCGGCAGCGTCATTCGCTCCGGTTCACCCGCATAGCGTTGCGCCTGCGGAAATGCCGTGGCGACCACCTCGGCGCCACCGGCGTGGTCGTTGTCGCCATGGCTGATCATCAGCATGTCCAGTCCGCTCATGCCCAGCGCATGGATCGACGGCAACACCACCGCTTCACCCAGATCGAAACCGGACGGATAACGCGCCCCGGCGTCGTACACCATCACGTGGTGGCGGGTACGCACCAGCACCGACAAGCCCTGTCCCACGTCCAGCACCCATACCTGAAACGCGCCATCGGCCGGCAGCTGGCGCGGCGGCCAGAGCAGCGGCAGAAACAGCAATACGCCCAGCCAGCGCAGCGGCATGCCTCGTGGCATGAACAGCCATAGCGCACCCAGCAAGGCCAGCAGCAGTGCCCACGGCTGCACCGCCGGCAGGTACCAGTGCGCGCCGGGCCATCTGGCCATCTGTTCCAGCAGCCACCATTGCGCGTGCGCCAATTTCGCGGCCAGCCAGAACACCGGTGTGGCCAGCGGCGGGCACAGCCACAGCAGCAGCATGCCGGACAACGCAGCGGGCACGATCACGAAGCTGACGAACGGCACCGCGATCAGGTTGGACAACGCGCCCACCAGCGATGCCTCGCCAAAGAACCACAGGGTCAGCGGCAACAGCGCCACCGTCATCACCAGCTGTCCGGCCGAAAGCTCGTGCACGAACGCGCGCAGCCCGCGGCCGCGAGCCTGCAGGCACAACATCAGGAACGACACCCCGATGAACGACAGCCAGAAACCGGCCGCCAGCACCGCCAGCGGATCGACCAGCAGGATCGCGATCATCGCCAGCGCCAGCGACTGCGCGCCGCTGCTGCCGCGCCGGCTGCAACGGGCCAGCGCCACCACCGCGATCATCAACAACGTACGCACCGTGGGCAGGCCGAACCCGGCCAGTGCGCTGTAGACACCGGCAACCAGCAAGGCCGCGGCAGCCTGCGCCAGCGGTCGCGGCAGCCACAACCCCATCCGCGGCCACAGCACGTAGGCCAGCATCGCCAGCCAGATGCCGAACACCGCCGCGACACCGACATGGAAACCGGAGATCGCGACCAGGTGCGAAACCCCGTTGGCCCGCGCCACCTCCCAGTCATGCTGGTCCAGTCCGCGGGTGTCGCCCACGGAGAATGCCTGCAGCAACGCCGCATCATGCGGGTCATGCACGCGCGCGGCGATCCCGCGGGCGACCGCATCGCGCACGCCGTCGACGCACCCATACGGACCGGCCAGGCGCTGGTTTCCCGGATCGTCGCGCACATAGCCGGTGGCGATGATGCCGCGCTCCAGTGCCGAACGCTCGCTATCCGCGCTGCCGGGATTGAGCAGGCCGCGCGGCCGCTTCAGCCGCAACAACAGTCGCCAGCGCGTACACGGCTGCAGTCGTGGCGCATTGTCGTACCAGGCCACGGTTATCTTCCCGCGCAATCCGAGCGTGCTTCCATCCAGCGTGGCCTGCTCCACCCGAAAACTGAAACGGCTGGCATCCGTGCCCGCCTGTGGCAGGTCGGCGATGCTGCCGATCACCACAAAGTCATGGCCTTCCAGGGCGCGCGGCAAGCGCGCATCCATCGCCAATGAGCCGCGCCATGAGGCCCAGACCACACCCAGCAGCAGCCACCCCAGCCACCCCAGCCAGCGCCAGCGCGGCCAGCGCGGCCAGCGCCAGAGCAGCCACGCGGCAGGCAGCAGCAACAGACCCAGGCACCAGTGTGGCGGCAACTGCGGCAGCCACTGCACCAGCAACACGCCAGCCAGCAACGCCACCGCCATGACGATTGCCACAGGCATTGCCGCCATTCGCGTCACGCATTGCACCTCGCGCCATCCCGGATGGCATCGAGCCTAACGTGGCCACTGCGACAACGCGGACGAAAGATGCGTAGGCGCCCGCCGCATAGGCGCCATTGTGCTGGCTCAATGGCGATCAGCCAGCCGCATCGCGAACCATCAGGGGCGGGAATCTTCCTGCAGCACGCCGTTGTGCAAGACCAGCGTGCGATCCATCCGGGCGGCCAGGCGGGAGTCGTGAGTCACCAGGATGAAGCTGGTGCCGATCTCCTGATTGAGCTCCAGCATCAGCGCGTAAACCTGCGCGGCATTGCCCTCGTCGAGATTGCCGGTGGGCTCGTCGCCGAGCACGCAGGCCGGCTTGGTCACCAGCGCACGCGCTACCGCACAACGCTGGCGTTCGCCGCCGGAAAGCTCCGACGGTTTGTGATGGGTACGCGCACCCAGCCCTACCCGCTCAAGCAGCGCCGCGGCCTGTCGCTGCGCTTCGCCGATCGCGGTGCCGCGGATCAGCAGTGGCATGCACACGTTCTCCAGCGCGGTGAACTCGGGCAGCAGGTGATGGAACTGGTAGATGAAACCGAGCGAGCGGTTGCGCACGCGGCCACGCTCGGCATCGGAAAGCGTGGACAGCACGCGGCCTTCCACTTCCACCTCACCGGCAGTCAATGTATCCAGCCCGCCGATGATATGCAGCAGCGTGCTCTTGCCCGAACCGGAGGCACCGACGATCGCCATCGTCTCACCACGCCTGAGGGCAAAGCTGACATCGCTCAGCACCTCGGTACGCAGGCCGCCTTCGTCATAGGTCTTGGCGACATGGCTGGCGCGCAGCACGTTTTCACTGGCCTGATGCATGGGTGTTGGATTCATGACAGTCTTATTCATAGCGCAGCGCCTGCGCCGGCTGCGTGCGCGAGGCGCGCCACGCGGGATAGAGGGTGGCCAGCAGCGAGAAGGTGAACGTCAGCAACGCGACCCAGCCCACATCGTGCCAGTCCAGTCGGCTCGGTACTTCGCTGATGTAGTAGATGTCCGGCGACAGGAAGGTGACGCCGAAGGTGTGCTCGATCCACTTGACGATGCCGGGCAGTTTCCACGACAGCAGCGAGCCCAGGCCCACGCCGAAGCCGATGCCGACGAAACCCACCAGCACACCCTGCACCATGAACATGCCCATGATGCTGCGCGGTGTGGCGCCGAGCGTGCGC
>DAIMGD010000104.1:6522-7909 GCA_036724165.1 Rhodanobacter sp. | reverse complement strand
TGGTCCGCACCGCCCTGAAGAAGGTCGTCAAGGCCATCGAGGCCAAGGACAAGGCTGGCGCCATCGCCGCGTTCACCGTCGCCCAGCCGGTGATGGATCGTTACGCCGCCCGCGGCCTGATCCACAAGAACAAGGCTGCACGTCACAAGAGCCGCCTCAACGCGAAGATCCGCGAACTGGCGTAAGTCAGCTACGCGATTCGGGTTGATTGAAAAAGCCGGCGCAAGCCGGCTTTTTCGTGGATTGCCGATGACCCTGCCGACCTTTCAGGTCGGAACCCACGCAGACCACATCGCTGGATTGCCCATCATTTGGCGCGCGAACGGAACTCCAGCGGCACGGCTTCACCACTTCGGGCTGCGGCGGGAGGCTTCGGCCCACAGGCGCCACAGGTGCTGCAACCATCACTGCAGTCGCCGGTGGCCTGCTTCGGCTGCAGTCGTTGTCCCAATGCACGCAGCCAGGCGGCACGCCCGGGCCGGCTGAAGCGGATCGCAGCCGCCGCCAGCCAACGGTTGGTGAGCTGCGGTGCCAGCTTGCGGAATACCGCCAGCACACTCATCAGCACGATCAGGCCGATCACCACGTATTGCAGCAGCAGGCCGGTGCTCATGTCAGCAACCTGGTGATCTGGTAGGTCAGCAGCGATGCCACGTAAGCCACCGCGAACATGTAACTGAAGGAGATCGCCACGTTGCGCCACGAGTTGGTCTCGCGGCGGATCACCGCCAGCGTCGACATGCACTGCGGCGCGAACGCGAACCACACCAGCAGCGACAGCGCGCTGGCCAGCGAGAAATTGCTCGCCAGCGCATGCGCCAGACCGCCCGTATTCGCGTCGCCGCCAACGGCATAGACCGTGGCCAGCGCCGCCACCGCGGTCTCGCGCGCAGCGAACGCCGGGATCAGCGACAGGCTGATCTGCCAGTTGAAACCCAGCGGCGCGAAGATGAATTGCAGCCCATGCCCGAGGTAACCGGCGAAGCTGTAGTCGATCGCCGGCCCGGTGGCGCCTGCCGGCGGCGATGGAAACGTGGAGATGGCCCACATGATCACCGTCAACGCGAGGATCACCCCGGTCAACCGCTTGAGGAAGATCGCGCTGCGCTCCCACAGGCCGATCGCGATGTCGCGCGGCTTGGGCATGCGATACGACGGCAGCTCCATCAGCAGCGCGTGCTCGCTCTTGTCGCGATGGATGCGCTTGATCACCCAGCCCACCGCCATCGCACCGAGGATGCCCGCCGCATACAGCGCGAACAACACCAGCCCCTGCAGGTTGAAGATGCCCAGCACGTGGTGGATCGGGATGAACGCGCCGATCAGCAGCGCGTATACCGGCAGGCGCGCCGAGCAGGTCATCAGCGGCGCCACCAGGATGGTGGCG
>DAIMGD010000104.1:0-6512 GCA_036724165.1 Rhodanobacter sp. | reverse complement strand
CGCAAAGGCAAACGCGCCGGTGGTGCCGAGCAAATACATCAGGAACATGATGCCGACCTTGGTGGTGGCGGGCACCTCCCGGGCGGGCAGCAGGGTGGCGATCATGAGCAGATAAACCGGCAGGCGGGCGGAACAGGTCATCAACGGCGCCACCAGGATGGTGGCGAGCCGGTCGCGCGGATCCTGGATGCTGCGCGTACCCATGATGCCGGGGATCGCGCAGGCGAAACTCGACAGCAGCGGGATGAACGAGCGCCCGGTCAGCCCTACCGACATCATCAGCCGGTCGAGCAGGAACGCCGCCCGCGGCAGATACCCGGATTCCTCCAGGATCAGGATGAAAAAGAACAGCACCAGAATTTCCGGCAGAAAGCCGATCACCGTGCCCAGACCGCCGAACAGCCCGTCCACGACCAGGCTCTGCAGCGGCCCGGCCGGCAGCAGTGTCGCGGCATGCGTGCCCATCCAGCCGAAGCCGTCGCCGATCGCGTCGGTCATCGGCTTGCCCACCGAGTAGACCGCCTGGAACACCAGGAACATCACCAGCGCGAGTATCGCCAGGCCAAACACCGGATGCAGCGCCCAGCGATCGAGCGCGTCATCCATCGCGGCGGTCTGACGCGGCATCGTCACCGTCGCGGTGAGGATTTCCCGCACCTGCGCATGCAGGTCGGCGCGACCGGCCGGATCATCGGCCAGCGCCGCTGCCGCCACCGGCATCTCGCCGTCCACGCGCTCGATCAGCGCGATGGCGCCGCCGCGCTTGACCGCCACCGTTTCCACCACCGGCAGACCGAGCCGACGCTGCAGCTCCGGCACATCGATCTCGATGCCGCGCCGGTGGGCGGCATCCATCATGTTCAGCGCCAGCACCACCGGCCGGCCGAGGCGTTTCACCTCGAGCACGAAGCGCAGGTGCAGGCGCAGGTTGGTGGCATCGGCGACACAGACAATCAGATCGGGCGCGGCCTCGCCCGGATAGTTGCCTTCCAGCACATCGCGGGTGATCTGTTCGTCCGGGCTGTTCGCGTCGAAGCTGTAAGTGCCAGGCAGATCGAGGATCTGCAGCACGCGTCCGGACGGCGCTGTGAAGCGGCCCTCCTTGCGCTCGATGGTGACGCCGGCATAGTTGGCGACCTTCTGCCGGCCACCGGTCAGCAGATTGAACAACGCCGTCTTGCCGCAGTTCGGGTTGCCGACCAGCGCAATCCGCAAGGTCGACGCACTCATGCCGCTTGCTGCCGCACGGTGACCCGATGCGCCTCGCTGCGCCGCAGCGCAAAGCGGGTCGAGCCGATCTGGATCAGCAGCGGATCGGCGCCCAGCGGCCCGATCGCGACCACCCGCACCGGTTCGCCGTCGACGAAGCCCAGATCGCGCAGACGCTGCGCGATCGGATCCGACGCATGCGCATCGTCCACGCGATCGACCACGGCGGGGGCACCTTTGGGCAAATCGGAAAGACGCACGGCGCTTCTCAAATAAGAATTGTTCGCATTGTAACCCTTTATACATCATTCCCGCATCCGCCAGCATTCCCGGCCAGCGCTGCGTTTATGATGGTTTCCTTTGCGGGAACGACCGATGAGCGATTCCGTCTTGTGCGAACACCGCGGCACCACGGCCTGGCTCAGCTTGAACCGGCCGCAGGTGCACAACGCGTTCGATGACACCCTGATCGCCGCACTCACCCGGGCGCTCGAACAGGCCGACGCCGATCCCGCCGTGCGCACGCTCGTGCTGACCGGCAACGGCAGCTGCTTCTCCGCCGGTGCCGATCTGCACTGGATGCGTGGCATGGCCGGCGCCAGCGAACAGGAAAACCGCAACGATTCATTGTGCCTGGCGCGCCTGATGCGCACCCTGCAGTTCCTGTCCAAGCCCACCATCGCGCGGGTCAATGGCGCTGCCTACGGCGGCGGCGTGGGCCTGGTCGCCTGCTGCGATATCGCGATCGGTATCGACACCGCCAAGTTCGCGCTGTCGGAGGTGAAGCTGGGGCTGGTGCCGGCGGTGATCTCGCCCTACGTGATCGCCGCGATCGGCCTGCGTGAGGCACGCCGGCTGTTCATCACCGGCGAAGTGTTCGACGCGGCCACCGCCGCGCGTATCGGCCTGCTGCATGCCGTCGTCCCGGCAACTGAACTGGACGAAGCGATCGAGCGCCAGCTGTACCTGCTGGCCAAGGCCGGTCCGAATGCCCAGCGCGAAGCCAAGCAACTCGCGTTGCGCATCGGCGGCGCCGGTCCTGCCCGCGCCGAATCCATCGACATCGCCAACGCCGAACTGATCGCCCGACTGCGGGTATCGGAAGAAGGGCAGCACGGGCTGGGCGCATTTCTCGACAAACGCGCGCCGGCTTGGGTCGGCGGCGCCTGATCGTCCCGACACGGAACCGAATCCATGAGCGAGCGCATCCTCAACCTCGCCGACATCGAGCTGGAATCGATCGATGCGGAACGCGCGCCGAAAGGCGACAACGCGGCCCTGTACGACATTCGCTGGGGTGAGGTCGCCAGCCGCATCGGCGCGCGCAAGCTCGGCTACAGCCTGACCGTGGTGGCGCCGGGCAAGCGCAACTGTCCGTTCCACAACCACCGGGTTGAGGAGGAAATGTTCTACATCATCGAGGGCACCGGCGAACTGCGCCTGGGTGATGCACGCCATCCGATCCGTGCCGGTGACATCATCGCCTGCCCGCCTGGCGGTCCGGAAACGGCGCACCAGATCATCAACACCGGCAGCGTCGAGATGCGCTATCTCTGCGTCAGCACGATGGAATCACCGGACATCTGCGAATATCCGGACTCGGGCAAGTACCTCATCCATGCAGCGGGCGGCAGCAAGGACGGGGAGCCCGGTCGATTCCGCGTCCTCGGCCGCGAGAGTGAATCGCTGGATTACTGGGACGGCGAATAGCGCGCCGGTGCGCCGGCTATCTGTTAGTTTTATGGGCTTTGCAAGATCGCGAACAGCCCAAGGATTCCGCATGTTCGAGCGCGTACTCATAGCCAACCGCGGCGAAATCGCCTGCCGCGTGATCCGCACCTGCCGGCACCTCGGCATCCATACGATTGCGGTGTATTCGGAAGCGGACAAGGACGCCCAGCATGTGCGTCTGGCCGACGAGGCATGGCCGATCGGCGGGCCACGTCCGGCCGATTCGTACCTGCGCGGCGATACGATCCTGGAAGTGGCGAAAAAATCCGGCGCGCAGGCGATCCACCCTGGCTACGGCTTTCTGTCCGAGAACACCGGTTTCGCTCGCGCCTGCGCAACCGCCGGCATCGCGTTCATCGGACCGAAGCCCGAAAGCATCGACGCGATGGGCTCCAAGGCCGCCGCCAAGGCGCTGATGGAAAACCACGCGGTGCCGCTGGTGCCCGGCTACCATGGCGAAAATCAGGATGCCGATTATCTGGCCGAACGAGCCCGGCAGACCGGCTTTCCATTGATGATCAAGGCCACCGCCGGCGGCGGCGGCAAGGGCATGCGCATCGTGCGCACCGAGCAGGAATTCGCCGACGCGCTCGCCTCCGCGCAGCGCGAAGCGGCCAGTTCGTTCGGCGATACGCGGGTGATCCTTGAGCGCTACGTCGAGCATCCGCGACATATCGAATTCCAGGTGTTCGGCGATACCGCCGGCAACGTGATCCATCTCAACGAACGCGAGTGTTCGGCCCAGCGCCGCTACCAGAAGGTGCTGGAGGAAACACCCTCGCCGTTCCTCGACGGCGCGCGCCGCGCCGCGATGGGCGAAGCGGCCGTCGCGGCGGCGAAAGCGGTCGACTATGTCGGCGCCGGTACGGTGGAATTCATCGTCGCGCAAGACGGCACGTTCTTCTTCATGGAAATGAACACGCGGCTGCAGGTCGAGCATCCGGTCACCGAACTGACGCTGGGGCTGGATCTGGTCGAATGGCAACTGCGGGTGGCTTCGGGCGAACCGCTGCCGCTGCGCCAGGATCAGGTCCACGCCCACGGCCACGCGATCGAGGTGCGCCTGTACGCGGAAGACCCTGACCAGAACTTCCTGCCCGGCTCCGGCAAGCTGCAGACGCTGCGGCTGCCCGCAGCGTCGAAGCATGTACGCCTCGACGGCGGCGTGATCGAAGGCGACACGGTGACGATCTTCTACGATCCGATGATCGCCAAGCTGATCGTGTTCGATGCCACCCGAACGCAGGCGTTGCAGCGATTGCGCGAAGCGCTGGCGGCCAGCGAGATCATCGGCCCGAAATCGAATATCGGTTTCCTCGAACGACTCGTCCGGCATCCGGCGGTGGTCGAAGCGCGCATCGACACCGGCTACCTGGATCGCCATCTGGAAGAGTTCCTGACCGGTGATGCCGCACCCTCCGACAACGTGCTGTTCGCCGCGGCCACCGCCGCGCTGCTGCACGACGAACTGAGCATCAGCACCGACGCCGCCGATCCGCATTCCCCTTGGGCACGTGCCGACGCCTGGCGCATCGGCCACGCCGGCAAGCGCATCATCGCGCTGACCCTGCGCGAACAACGCTACGACATCGAGGCACATGGGCACGACGGCAGCTATCAGCTCCGCCACGCCGAGGCGGCCTGCGAGGTTCGTGGCGCGCGGCTGCAGGGCGACAGCCTGAGCGCACGCTTCGACGGCGAATCATTGCGCGTGCCGCTGCGCACCGATGCAGCGCATGTACTTCTGCATGATGCCAACGGCCAGCGTTACAGCTTCTCCCGTGCCGCCGCGTTCGCCTGGGAGTCGAAGGACGCCGCCGGCGGCAGCCAGGTCATCGCGCCGATGCCCGGCCGCATCGTGCTGGTCAAGGCCAAGGCGGGCGACATCGTCGAGCAAGGCCAGGAACTGCTGGTGATGGAGGCGATGAAGATGGAACTGGCCTTGAAGGCCCCGCGCGCCGGCACCATCGAGAGCATCAACGCCACGCAGGGTGAATTCGTCGAAGCCGATGCCGTGCTGGTATGTTTCGCGGATTGACGTTTTCAGCTCGTCATTCCGGCGAAGGCCGGAAACGCTTTTCAGCAGCAAAGCCGATCTTCCAGTGTCTTTCATGCAGATAACCGCATTGGATTCCGGCCTTCGCCGGAATGACGGCCCAACTAGATTCCCGGAGCCATCCATGATCCCGTCCAACCACGTCCGCATCGTCGAAGTCGGCGCCCGCGACGGCCTGCAGAACGAGAAGACGCTGCTGCCGGCCGAGGTGAAGATCGCGCTGATCGATCGCCTCTCATCCACCGGCCTCACCACCATCGAAGCGACCAGCTTTGTCAGCCCGAAGTGGGTGCCACAACTGGCCGATGCTGCCGAAGTCTTCGCAGGCATCCGCAAGGTGCCCGGTGTGAGTTACCCGGTGCTGGTGCCGAACCTGCAGGGCTACCAGCGTGCGCGCGAAGTCGGCGCTGCCGAGATCGCGGTGTTCACCGCCGCTTCGGAAGCCTTCAGCCGCAAGAACACCAACGCCTCGATCGACGAATCGATCGAGCGCTTCATCCCGGTGATCGAACAGGCACAGGCCGACGGGGTCAAGGTGCGCGGCTATGTCTCCACCGTGCTCGGCTGCCCGTATCAGGGCGAGGTGCCGGTCAGTGACGTGGTACGCGTCGCCAGGCGCCTGTACGAACTGGGTTGCTACGAGATCTCGCTGGGCGACACCATCGGCGTCGGCACGCCGGCGAAGGCGCGGGCGATGCTGCATGCGGTGGCGCAGGAAGTGCCGATCGGCGCGCTGGCGGTGCACTTCCACGACACCTACGGTCAGGCGCTGGCAAACATCCTCGCCTGTCTGGACGAAGGCGCGCGCGTGGTCGACAGCTCGGTCTCCGGCACCGGCGGCTGTCCGTATGCCAAGGGTGCCACCGGCAACGTCGCCAGCGAGGACGTGGTCTACATGCTGCATGGCATGGGCATGAGCACCGGCGTCGACCTCGACCTGCTGGTCGCCACCGGCGCGTGGCTGGCCGCACAACTGCACAAGGACACCGCCAGCCGGGTCACTCGCGCGCGCACGGCGATGGTCTGAGTATCTCGCCGAAACCTGCGTGCGGTCGCTATCATCGGATTTCGACTGAGGGGGTGAAGCGATGCGCGCGAACCTGACGACGTGGTGGCGACATGCGGCGGCGCTGCTGTTCGCGCTGTATGCCCTGCCCACGCTGGCCGCCACGCCGAAGGGCGACTGGCTGCTCTTGCCGGATCGCGTCTGGACCGGCGACGGCGATGCGGCACACACCGACTGGGCGGTGCTGGTGCACGACGGCGTGATCGCCGTGACAGGTCCCGTTGCCTCGGTACATGCGCCCGCCGGCACGCAGCGCGTCGAGCTGCCCGGTGCCACGCTCACGCCCGGGCTGATCGACCTGCACTCGCACCTGTTCCTGCATCCGTACAACGAGACGCTGTGGAACGACCAGGTACTGACCGAGCCACAGGACTACCGCACGCTGGAAGCCGCCGCCCATGCCAGAGCCACGCTGATGGCCGGCTTCACCACCCTGCGCGACCTCGGCAC
>DAIMGD010000103.1:0-7947 GCA_036724165.1 Rhodanobacter sp. | reverse complement strand
ATCCAGGCGCGCCTGGGGGTCGCCTTCTCGCGGCCGGTGCTGCGGCGTGTCTATGCGTCGTCGGGGGGCAACCCGTTCTATGCGCTGGAGATCGCTCGGCTACTGGTTGGGAGGCCGAGTATCTCGCTGCTGCCTGTGCCTTCGGATGTGCGTGCGCTCGTACGGGAGCGCATCGGCTCGCTGCTGGCAGCCTGCAAGGCCAGCGCGTCGTCGTTGCGCATGCCATCGGGCGTCTCGATGCAGCCGCTGGCCACCGGCTTCATGCCGCACGCGGTATATCCCGCGCCACGCAGCGCATGCAGCAGCGTGCAGGCCGCGTGCGTCTTGCCGATGCCGGTATCGGTGCCGGCGATGAAGACCGCGCGGCTCATGTCGGGCAACAACACAGCATCATCGGAAGTGCTCCATGGTGATTCGTTCCGTACCGGTGATCTCGACTCGCCCGCCGTGCCCGGCATGGCTCGGCGCATAATAGGTTCTTTGCGTTTCGCGGGATCACCTCATGTTCGACCTGAAGCCACACGTTCACGCCAGCAAGCGCGAACACTACGAGGATCTGGCGCAGCAGGCGCGCGGCCTGCTCGCCGGCGAGCGCGACCTGGTCGCGAATGCGGCGAACTTCAGCGCGCTGGTCTATCACAGCCTGCCCGAGCTCAACTGGGCCGGCTTCTACCTGTACGACGGCAGCGAACTGGTGGTGGGTCCGTTCCAGGGCAAGCCGGCGTGCATCCGCATCGCGATCGGCCGCGGCGTCTGCGGCACCGCCGCGCAGACGCGCGCGACCCAGCTGGTGCGCGACGTGAATGCGTTCGAGGGCCACATCGCCTGCGACGCCGCCTCGCAATCGGAAATCGTGGTGCCGCTGGTCAAGGCCGATGGCAGCCTGCTCGGCGTGTGGGATGTGGACAGCCCGGTGATCAATCGCTTCGACGAGGACGACCGCAGCGGCATGCAGGCGCTGTGCGCGGTGTTCATGGATGCTGTGCGCGGCTGATCTGGCTTGATGTGTGGGAGCGACTTCAGTCGCGATGCTATTGACCGGTAATCAGGAGAGGCATCGCGACTGAAGTCGCTCCCACAAGAAACGCTCAGCGCTCGCGTTCCTGGTGCGCCCCTTCGCGCGGCTGCAGCAGCAGCGTCATCACCGCCTGGCGCGCCTCCTCCACCCCGGTGCCGGCGGAGGAGGAAAATATCTGCGCGGTGGCGTGCAGCCCTTCGGCGGCAAACTGCTTGCGCAGTGTCGCCAGCGCCTGCGTGGCCTGGCCGCGCGAGAGCTTGTCGGCCTTGGTCAGCAGCAGGTGGCAGGGCAGCTGGGTGGCGAAGCAGAACTCCAGCATCTGCCGGTCGAACTCCTTCAGCGGATGGCGGATGTCGACGATCAGCACCAGCCCGCGCAGGCTGCGACGCTGGTGCAGGTAGGCGTCGATCTCCAGCTTCCAGTGCTCGCGCATCTCCAGCGGCACCTTGGCGTAGCCATAGCCGGGCAGATCGATCAGACGCACGTCCAGTGGCGGCTGGCCTTCCACCTGGGTCGGCGGCGGTCGCTCCTGCGCATCCTGCGCCCGCGACACTGGTACATCCTTGTACGGCGGCAGGCTGAAGGCCACCATCTGCTGGGTGCGGCCGGGCGTCTTGGAAGTGCGTGCCAAACCCTTGTGATTGGTCAACGCATTCAGCGCGCTGGACTTGCCGGCATTGGAGCGTCCGGCAAACGCCACCTCGGCGCCCTGATCGACGGGAAGCTGGCTGATGCGATGGGCGGCGAGCACAAACTGCGCGCCTTGCAGGGGATTCGACATGAGGGTGGTTTGACCAAGCTATGGTGGCGCAGGGATAATTCTGCGGTTTCTGCCTGTTGCAAGCCTCGTGGCTGCAATCAACGGCAGTGTTCGCAAGTCTCTCGGGAGTCAAGTGTATGAGTTTTCGGTCCGCTGGTTTTCGGCCCGCTGTTCTTGGGCCTGCTGTAGCCCTCGTGTTTGCGCTGTCTGCCGGCGCCGGGATGGCACAGGACACCCAGCCATCGACCACCGCACCCGCTGCTGCTGCCAGCACCGCGGCAAAGCCAGCCACCGCGGCCAGCACGGCCCCTGCTGCCGCGGCCAGCACGCCGGTCGTCGCCGCTGCCATCAAGCCGGGAGACGCGACCGCTGGCCAGGCCAAGGCCGCCGCCTGCGGCGCCTGTCACGGCATGGACGGCAACTCCAGTGACGCGCAATACCCGAAGCTGGCCGGCCAGAGCGAGCAGTACATCGTCCGCCAGCTGACCGATTTCAAATCCGGCAAGCGGCAGAACCCGATCATGCTGGGCATGGCCACGACGCTGTCCGAGCAGGACATGCACGATGTCGGCGCCTACTTCGCCAGCAAGACCCCGCTGCCCGGCGTGGCCGATCAGGCGCTGGTGGAGCGTGGCGGGAAGCTGTTCCGCGAAGGCGATCCCACGCGCGCCATCCCCGCCTGCATGGCCTGCCACAGCATCGACGGGCATGGCAATCCGGGCGCGATGTACCCGGAGCTGTCCAGCCAGCACGCGCAATACATCCAGGCCACGCTGAAGTCCTGGCATGACGGCACCACCTGGGGCGACGATGCGCACGCCCAGATCATGCCGTCGATCGCGCAGAAGCTCGACACTGACGATATTGCCGCGCTGGCCAGCTACATCGAAGGCCTGCACAGCACCGATACGTTGCCCGCCGCCAAGCCCTGATCGAAAACGCGCCGACCGAAAGATAGTGTCGGCGCCGTCGGTTTTAGCCCCCTGTTCGAGGTATCCCCATGTTGAAGCGTCTGCCGATCCTGTGTGCTGCCCTGCTCGCGCTTGCCGCCTGCAGCCATGACAACAACGACACGGCCGCGTCGCCATCCGCGCCGGCGGTCACCAGCACCGCTTCGACCACGGCAACGGCTGCGACCAGTGCGGCCCCGGCCACCGCTAGCACCGCCGTACCGGCAGCGGCATCTACCGCTGCGGCGCCGGCCAGCGACAGCAGCAGCGCCGCAGCGATCGCCGCGACGCCGTCCGCACCGGCCACGCCGTTTGTCGACAACGGCAAGTGGGTCGAAGGCAAGAACTACTTCCTGATCGATCCGGCCCAGCCCACCAGCCACCCCGGCAAGATCGAGGTAACCGAGGTGTTCTCCTACGCCTGCCCGGCGTGCAACGCATTCCATACCACCGCTGACCAGATCGCCAGCATCCTGCCGGCGGGCGCGGTGATGAACTACCTGCCGGCGTCGTTCCGCCCGGATGAGAACTGGCCGGTATTCCAGCGCGCGTTCTACGCCGCGCAGGCGCTGGGCGTAGTCGACAAGACCCATGACGCGATGTTCGATGCCGCGTGGAAATCCGGCGAGCTGGCCACCTACGACCTCAAGACCGGCAAGCTGAAGCCGAAAGAAGCGTGGCCGACGATCGACGACATCGCGAAGTTCTACGCCAAGTACGGGGTCGACCCGAAGGAATTCGTGGCGATCGCCAACTCGTTCACCATCAACACCAAGATGAAGCAGGCTGACGACATGATGAAGGCGTACGGCGTGGACAGCACGCCGAGCATGGTCGTCAACGGCAAGTACCGTTACACCGCCAGCTCGGCCGGCGGTTACCCGCAGACGGTCGAGCTGACCCAGTGGCTGGTCGCCAAGGAAGCCGCCGGCAAGTAAGTCGGTTCCCGTCAGCCAGCACAACCACCAACTCACGCGAAGAGAAACCCATGTTCAAGCGATTTTTCCGTCCACATGCGCTCCTTCTGCTGGGTGGCCTGCTGCTGGCCAGCGCCTGCACCGCACAACCCAATGCCGCGCCGTATACCGAAGGCAACGAGTACGTGACGTTGCCGGCCCCGCACCAGCGCTACAGCAGTGCAGGCAAGGTGGAAGTGGTCGAAGTGTTCTCCTACGGCTGCATCCACTGCGCGCAGTTCGCGCCGCTCGCCGAACAGCTGCGCAAGCAGTTGCCGAAGGGCGTCGAGTTCAAGCTGATGCCAGCGCCGTTCAGCGCCGAGTGGTTGCCGTTTGCCCGCGCCTATTACGCGGCGAAACAGCTCGGCGTGGTCGACCGTACCCACCTGCAGCTGTTCAAGGCCAAGTTCGTCGATCATTACCCGATCAATTCGATGGACGAGCTGGCCGACTTCTATGCCCGCGAAGGTGTCGATCGCGCCAAGTTCATGAGCATCGCCACAGCACCCGAAACCACCGCGCAGTTGAAGCGCGATCTGGCGCTGATCCAGCAATGGCAGGTGGATGGCACGCCGACCATCGTCGTCAACGGCAAGTATCGGGTTGCCTCCGTGCACACGCACGAAGAGATGGTCGCCGTGGCCTTGTGGCTGGCCAAGCGCGAACTGGCCGGCAAATAAGCTGTCACCACGTCGTCGCGTGCTTCGCGACGTGGCGAAGCACGATATTCACATCGGCCGGATCATGCTTGTTGCAAGCACCGGCCGGCAGCCCGATCCCGTGAGCGCGTGCATCCCTTTCCCGTGTAGTGTGTTGCGATGACCCGCGCCGCCCTTCCCCAAGCCGCCCCTGCCGAGCGCCGCCTGCGCCTGTTGAGCTGCAACATCCTGGCCGGCGCCAGCGTGCAGCGTTACAGCGAATACGTCACCCGCAGCCTCACCGCGGTGCTGCCGGGGCGCAACAAGATGGACAACCTGGACCGCCTCGCCGAGGTGCTGCCGCAGTTCGATCTGATCGGCCTGCAGGAGGCCGATGCCGGCAGCCTGCGCTCGGGCTTCCTCAACCAGACCCGCTACCTCGCCGAAACCGCCGGCATGCCGTTCTGGAGTCATCAGCCGAACCGGCCGATGGCCCGGCTGGCGCATTCGGCGAACGGACTGATCAGCCGGCTGGAGCCGCATTCGGTACTGGATTATCCGCTGCCCAGCCGGATCCCCGGCCGCGGCGCGTTGCTCGCGCAGTTCGGTGAAGGCGACAGCGCGCTGGCCGTGATGATCGCGCACCTGTCGTTGAGCGCACCGGCACGCACGCGTCAGCTCGGCTTCATCGCTGAACTGTTGCACGATTTTCCCCACGCGATCCTGATGGGCGATCTGAATACGGAACCGCACAGCGTCGAGATGACCCACCTGTTCGCCAAATGCAATCTGCAGCCGCCGGCGCAATCCACACCGACGTTCCCCAGCTGGAAACCGCGACGGGCGCTCGACCACATCCTCACGTCGGCGGCGATCCAGCTGGACAAGGTGTGGGCGTTGCCGCAGGCGTTCTCCGATCACCTGCCGCTGGCGGCGGAAATCCGCCTGCCCGCCCACGTCGGCAGCGCGTCGCAGGCGCGCCGTCGATGAAGGCGGCGGATCGTTTGCGGCTGGCGCTGCCATGGCTGCTGCTGCTCGCCGTCGGGATGATTGCCGCGTGGCTGCGTTACGGCTTGATCGAGCCCAGCGCGATGACCGAACTGTGCGGCGGCAGCCACAATCCGGCCTGGTGCGACTGGCGCCAGTGGCTGGTGCAGGGTTTTCAGCATCACGCCTACGGAGTCACGGTCTACGGCGTGGTCGCCCTGGCCGCCAGCGCACTGGCGCTGCGGTGGAAACAGCCCTGGCTGGCGTGGCTGGCTGCGGCACTGGGCGCGTTCGCACTCGAGTTGTACTGCTACGAGGCCGGCGCGCTGGCGCTGCTGATCGGCTGCCTACGCCTGCTGCGGATGCAGGCGCAGATGCTGCCGGGCGCGCCGCCAGTCGAGCAAAACCGGCGCCGCGATGGCCAGGTTCAATCCCAGCCATAGCCATGCCACCGGCGTGAGTCCGGATTCCTGCACCAGCACGATCGCCGCCAGCAAGGGCAGCCACGCAACCAGGAAGCGCTCTTCCAGCAGCGGCATCCGCGCCTCGCGTGGATCGGACAACACGGCCACCAGCGCATAGCCCAGGCACGGCAATTCAAACAGGCCGAGTGGAAAGTCCCGATAGCGCCCGTCGAACACCAGCAGCACGCCGTAATAGGCCAGCACGAACAGCCATCCAAATCGCCAGCGCGGCGGGAGCCCTGGCAACTGGGCGACGCCGGTCAGCCGGGCGGCGATCCAGCGCGCCAGCCACAGCGCCGTCAGCAGCGACAGCCCACCGGCAGTCAGCGACACCGTCCATTCCCACGGATCACGGCAGGCCAGCCAGATCTGGCGCGACTGCCAGGCCAGGGCACAGCCACTGGCATACCCGGCCAGCGCCAGCGCCAGCCAGCCACGCCAGCCGTGCCAGCGGCGGCGCCTGCTGCCGAACAGCGCAAACAGTCCCGCCGCGGCCACGCCGGCCAGCCAGCCGAGCCACCAGCGCGGCTCCTCGGTCACCGGTCCCTGCATCGCGAATTTCGGCTGCGCGTGCACGTCGAAGATGCCCCAGTAGCCGCCGGCGGTGCCTTCCTGCTCGCGCTTCCACGGCTGGTCAAATGCCTCGATCACGTTGTATGGCACAGACACGGTGGCGGCGTAACGCAGAAATTCGCGCAGATAACGCGCCTCGTTGACGATGCTGGCGTTGGCCGCCTGACGCGGCCGCCCGGCGCTGGGCCAGCCGGTTTCACCGATCATCACGCGGCGGCCGGGAAACGCCTGCTGCACTTTCGCGTAGACATTCGCCACATGCTGCACGGCGCGCTCCGGCGAGACCGGTTTGTCCTCCCAGTACGGCAGGATATGGATGGTGAGATAGTCCACCGAGCCTGCCAGCTCGGGATGGCGCAGCCAGAATTCCCACACGTCGGCGTAGCTCACCGGCACGCTGATCGCCGCGCGCACTTCATGCAGGTAACCGGCCACGGCCGCCGATGACAATTCGCCGCGCAACAGCACCTCGTTGCCGACGATCACCCCGCGCAGCACCTGCGGGTATTTGCGCGCGGTCGCGATGCCGAGCTGGATCTGCTGTTCGTTCGCCCGCTTGTCGCTGCCCAGCCAGATGCCCATCAACACCTTCATGCCGTAACGCTCCGCGATGGCCGGCACCGCGCTGAGACCCTGGCCCTGCGAATAGGTGCGCACGCAATCGAAGCGCTGCGACAGCGCACGCAGGTCTTCATCGATGCGCTCGGGACTGATGAACGCGCTGGCATCCAGCGGGGTTTCGCCCTCCTTGCGGAAAGGTGCATACGAGACGCAGGCGATCCGCGCCGACGGTGCATCCGGCAGTGCCACCGGCCGGCCGATCGCCCACCACCAGAACGCCCCGGCCAGCGCCAGCAGCAGCAGGATCAGCCAGGCGAATCCACGCCGATGATTGACGGGCGAAACTACAGACGACATGCCGATCCCGCCGATGCTGATGAGGTAGCGCATCAGCTTAGCAGGGGCATCACCGGAGGCCTGCGTTCAGTCATGCCGGCGGCATCCACTACACTGCCGACAGATCGACCGCAGGAGTTTTCATGTTTGCTTGTGCCTTGCCGCGCCGCGCCGCGCTGATCCGGCTATTGCTGACGAGCGCGTGGCTGCTGGCCGCCAGTGTCGTGCAGGCAGCCGACCCCAGCGCCAGCCAGCGCGCCGCGTTCAAGCAGGCCTATGCCGCCGCCCGGCAAGGCGGCGACGGCTGGCGCAGCCAGGCCGCTGGCCTGCACGACTACCCGCTGTATCCGTACCTGCCGGCGGCCGCGCTCGAGCACGACATCCAGCAGACCGACCGCGCCACGGTGGAGTCGTACCTCCAGCAGTATCCGGACTGGATTCCGGCCGCCGACCTGCGCCGCGACTTCCTGCTTGAGTTGGCGCGTCGGCAGGACTGGAACGACTTCCTCGCGCTGTACCAGTCCGGCCTCGGCGACACCCTGAGCTGCGACGCGCTGCAGGCGCGCATGGCTCGCGGCGATACGCTGGATTTCGACAACGATCTGGCGACGCTGTGGAACAAGCCGAGCCTGCCCGATGCCTGCGATCCGGTGCTCGACGCGGCGCACGACCAGGGCCTGCTGACCAGCGTCCGACTGTGGACC
>DAIMGD010000102.1:561-8022 GCA_036724165.1 Rhodanobacter sp. | reverse complement strand
CGACGGCGACGACACGCTGTGGCACAGCGAGGGCTACTACCAGACTGCCGTCGCCGAGTTCACCGCGCTGATCGGACACTACGTGGATCTGGCCGATCGCCACGTCCACGCCGGCATGCTGGCGACCGAGCGACGCAACCTGCAGCTGTTCGGCTACGGCGCCAAGGGCATGACGCTGTCGATGGTGGAGACCGCGATCGCGATCACCGACGGGCGCATTTCCGCGGCCGACATTCATCAACTGGTGGAGATCGGCAAGCGCGTGCTGCAGCATCCGGTGGAACTGCTGCCGGGCATCCGCGCGGCGGTCGAGGCGGTGGCGGAACACCATCAGGTGGTGCTGATCACCAAGGGCGACCTGTTCCACCAGGAAAAGAAGGTGGCGCAGTCCGGGCTGGCCGATCTGTTCCGGCGCATCGAGATCGTGTCGGAGAAGGACGCCGTCACTTACCGGCGCGTGCTGGCCGAGTTCAAGCCGCAGCCGGCGCAGTTCGCGATGGTCGGCAACTCGCTGCGCTCGGACATCGAGCCGGTGGTGCGGCTCGGCGGCTGGGGCGTGCCCCTGCCGTACCACGTGACCTGGGCGCACGAACAGGAACATGGCCTGGGCGATGACGAACAGCACGTGATCACGGTGGATGCGCCGGCGGCGATTCCGGCGGCGGTGGCGCAGTTGAATGCGCGGGCCGCGCATGAGCCGCCGGCCGCGTGAGAGCATGCTTGTCTTCAACAGGTTCGATCGATCCGGAGTCCCCAGTCATGCATGCGTTGTTGTTCGATAAGTTCGGCGGCCCCGAGGTCCTGCACTGGGGCGAGCAGCCCGATCCGCTGCCCGCGCCGGGGCAGGCGCTGGTGCGCATGCACAGCGTCGGGCTGAATTTCGCGGACGTCTATCGGCGCAACGGCAACTATCATCTGAGCGGCGCGGCACCGTGGATTCTCGGTTACGAGGGCGCGGGGGTGATCGAATGCGCGGCCGAGGGCGACCGGCTGTTTCCGCGTGGCACGCGGGTCGGCTTTGCCGACATGCCGTATGCGAATGCGGAACTGGTGGCGGTGGATCTCGACAAGCTGATCCCGCTGCCGGACGACATCACGTTCGATACCGCGGCGGCGACGCTGCTGCAGGGTCTGACCGCGCAGTATCTGGTGACCGACAGCTACACAGTCCGGCGCGGCGACGTGGCGGTGGTGCATGCGGCGGCCGGCGGCGTCGGCCAGCTGCTGGTGCAGATGCTGAAGGGGCTGGGCGCGAGCGTGCTGGGCGTGGCGTCCAGTGCCTCGAAGCGTGTGGCGGTGCTGGCGGCCGGTGCGGATGCCGCCTGCGGTTACGACGAGTTGCTGACACAGACCAGGCAGCTGAGCGCGGGTCGCGGCGCCGATGTGGTCTATGACTCGGTCGGCCGCACGCTGAGCGACAGCCTGGCCGCGGCATGCATCGGCGGCACGGTGGTGTTCTACGGGATGGCCGCAGGCGATCCCGATCCGATCGATCCGCGCCTGCTGATGGATCGTTCGCTGACGCTGACCGGTGGCGACCTGTGGAACGTGCTGACCAGCGCGCCGATCCGGCGCGAACGCGCCGCGGCGTTGTTCGCGCAGATCCGTGCCGGACAGCTGCAGCCGAACATCGCCGCACGCTTTGCGCTCAGCGAGGGTGCGCAGGCGCACGCGTATCTGGAAAGCCGCGCGGCGATCGGCAAGGTGCTGCTGACGCTGTGACCATCCGGGCCCGGCGCGGATGGCCCGCGTCGGGCGCCAGTCATTCCGGCGCGCTGGCCGGCTGCTCGTCGTCGAAGCCGGTATAGCCCTCGGGGAAGATCGGCGTGCCGTCTTCTTCCAGGCCGAGCATGTCGGCCAGCGCCTTGGCCGCGGCGGTCTCGGCCAGATCCTTCTGGCGGAAGCTGCGGTTTTCGCAGATCGCGAAATACATCGGGAAGCCGCTCTTGCGCGGGGTGACCGCGAGGTACGCGGTGTAGCGCGAACCTTCGAGGGTGGCGCCGGAGCGTGCCAGGTAATTGTCGAACTCGCGCTCGGCCATCGGTGGTTATCCGGTAGGGGAAATGCCCAGTGTATCGCCTGACAGGCGCATCGCTGCGTCAGCCGGGCAGTGGCGTTTCCTCATCCAGCGGCCGCACCTCGTGAAAGACGCTGTAGTCGATGGTGTTGATGCCGTTGCCATCGTCGCGGACCAGATCGAGGTAGCGGTGGTTCCAGCGCAGCTCCCGGTGGCTCCATTGCTGGCGCGCGAGCATCGATTGCGAGGTCGTCTCGTCGATGCCCTCGATGCTCAGCAGAAATATCGACTGCGTACTTTCCAGTGTTTCCAGCGTTTCGTCGTGGAGCGGGCTGCTCGCATCGATCACATGCATCAGGCTCCAGCTCAGCATGAAGATCGGATGGCGGTCGCGGACCAGCTTGAGGTCGTAGATCTTGCGCAGCCGAAAACCCTCCGGCGACGACTCCAGGCGCAGCAGGTGCAGCTGCGCCGATGCTTCGGCGATCACGTTCTGCCGGGTGTTGGCCGCGCGGATCATCAGGGTCGGCTGGCCATCGATCATCCGCACGATCGGGTGGTTGGCGAAGATGATCTTTGCGTGCGGACGCGAGAAGCGCGCGAAGATCAACCCGGTGACCACCGCGATGGACGCCATCCCGGTGAAGATCTCCACCGTGGCCACCAGATGCGCATACACCGTCTGCGGATGCATGTCGCCGTAGCCGACCGTAGACAACGTTTCCACGCTGAAGAAGAACGCGCCAGCGAAACCGTGTGGATACTGGTTCGCGATCGGCTGGCTGCCGAGCAGGTAGATCCCGGCGAAGATGGCGTTGAGCAGCAGGAAGATCGCGGCGGCCAGACCGAAGAAGACCGGCCAGCGCATGGTCAGCGCGCGGTGGTAGATGTCGTCCCAGATGCGCCGTGACAGGCCCTGGCTGACGAACGGCCGGCCGGCGATGTGGATGACCCGCGGCCGATTCAGGAAATGCAGCATCTGCTTGGGGTCCGTCGCCGTGGCTTGATTCGCAAGTAGGGATGCCGTCCACGTTGGGGCCGGCACGGGGCGTATCGATTGTAGCGCGCGACGTGCCGGCGTCCCGCAGCGCCGGTCTGTGGCAAGCTGGACGGCCCATGCCCGGTCGCCTGTCATGCTTGCACCCATCGATATTTCATGCCCGTATTGCGGCGAACCGATCGAGATCCTGGTCGATGCCTCGGCTGGCGATCAGCACTACATCGAGGACTGCCAGGTATGCTGCCGACCGATCAAGCTGAGTGTCCGGATCGATCCGGACGGCGAGCCGCAGGTGAGTGCGGCATCCGAAAACGATGCCTGAGCGGCGCCGGTTTGCCGATGCGATTGTCTGGCCCGGCAGTGCCGCGATGAGCCGCGCCGATCTGCCGGTACCGCGCATCGTGCTGGATACCAATGTGTGTCTGGATCTGTTCGTGTTCCGCGATCCGCTGTGCTCGCACCTGCTGGCGGCGCTGCAGCGCGGGGCGGTGCAGGCGGTGACGCGCGACGACTGCCGCGAGGAGTGGCAGCGGGTGCTGCACTATCCGCAACTGCCGATCGACGCGCAGCTGCGTGCGGTGTTGAACGACGCCTTCGACGCGTTGATCCAGCTGCTGCCACCGGAGGCAGCGACGCTGGGCGAAGACGACAGTCGGCTGCCGCGCTGCGGCGATCCGGATGACCAGAAATTCCTGGAACTGGCGCTGGCGTCGGGGGCTGCATGGCTGCTCAGCAAGGACAAGGAACTGCTGAAGCTGGATCGGCGCACCAGCCACACCGGACTGTTCTCGATCTGGCTGCCGCAGCTGTGGTCGATCGCCGACGTGCGCACGTGCTGAGCCGGCAGTCTCAGTCTGCCAGCAGTTCGTCCGACTGCACGATCGCGATACCCAGCGTCTGCAGCGTGGCGCGGGTGGCCGCATCCGTGTCGGGCGTCACCGGGCGGCTGAGGTCCCACAGCAGGCTCGCGCGAAAGCCGAGTTCCAGCGCATCCTGCGCCGTCCACAACACGCAGACGTCGCGCGCCAGTCCGCACACGAACACCTCGTCGACAGCGCGTTCGCGCAACCAGCCGGCGAGTCCGGTCGGCGGGCGCTGGCCGGTCGAATCCGGGTTCTCGCGGAAGCCGCTGTAGGAATCCACGCCCGGATCGCCGCCCTTGCGGATCAGCACATCCAGCGCCGACCAGTCGATGCCCGGATGCAGCTCGGCGCCGGGCGTACCCTGCACGCAATGCTCCGGCCACAGCGTCTGCGGCTGCCCGTACATCTCGATCTGCGCGAACGCTGCGCTGCCGGGATGCGAGCTGGCGAACGAGGCGTGCCCGCGTGGATGCCAGTCCTGCGTGGCAACGACATGGCGGAACGCGCGTGCGCGCAGCAGCCGGTCGATGCCGGGCACGATCGCGTCACCCTCGTGGCAGGCCAGCGCGCCGCCCGGCATGAAATCCGGCTGCACGTCGACGACGATCAGGGCGGCGTGGGACGAAAGGATCTTGCTCATGTCCGGAAGTTCATGCGGAGGCGAGGCGAAAGTCTAGCGCCGTGCGGGCCATGGCGGGTCTGCAGGCATAATGCGACGGACGATCACAGACGGAAGCCGCGGCAACATGCATTACGAGCAGAGCTGGATGGGCGACGGCATCATCGGTGGCATCGAGGCCGGAGCGATTTCCGCCATCGCGGGACTGCTGCTGTTCGGCGTGTTCCACTGGCTGGGCCGTCGCAACGGCTGGAGCCATGGCCCGCAGATCGGCTGGTCGTTCCTGCTGGCCACGTTGTTGACGGTCAGCGGCGACCTGGGGGACCTGTTCTATTTCAACTACGCGCCGCTGCAGTCGCTGCAGTTGCTCAAGGCCAAGCTGGCCCTGGTGCACGACCCGGACAGCATGGGCCTGCGCGTGTTGTGCGAGTTGCTTGGCGTGGCGCTGGGCATCTACATAGGCTGGATGCTGTGCGAATGGAACCGGCGCCGGGGATCCACGCTGCCCAAGTAGCGGTTATGGCTGTAATGTGGCCGGCAGTGATTGGGCGATACGACAGGGGGCGATATGAAGCCGTTGAAAGCATGGGTGCTGCTGGCTGCGATGTTGCTGCCGACGCTGGTGTGCGCGGAGGACAAGGTTGCCACGACGCCGCCGATCACGGTGCAGGTGCAAGTGGATGCGCAAGGTCATCTGGGCGCCATCACGCCGATGCAGAAGCTGGGCGAGCCGTATGCGAGCCTGGTCCAGCGCACGCTGGCAGGTTGGAGTTTTTATCCGGCGCGGATACAAGGCAAGCCGGTGGTCACCACCACTTGGCTAACCATAGAAATGACGGCTCAGCCGCGTGGCAATGGCGACTTTGAAGTGCATGTGGTTTACCTCGGCAATGGGCCGTATACCAAACTCTCCGCGCCGAGCTATCCCGGAGACATGTTGCGAGAGAGGCGCGAAGCAAAGCTCGTCGCGCTGGCGACCATTGGAATCGACGGCAAATTTTCGGATGTACGGATAGCGCAGTCGCAGACCTCCGATGGCGTATCTGCGAGGGACTTCATCGACAGTGTGCGCGATATGCTGAAGCGGGCGAAGGCACACCCGATCATCGTGGATGGTGAGCCGGTGGTCTCGCACATCAGCTTTCCGATCATCTATCACATCGATGTCATGAATGAGACGCGCGGAACACCGGACAATCTGGCAACTGCCAGGGATTCCGCAAAGTTCATCGCGGCAAAGCCTGCTTCGGACGAGAAGATCGATGCGCAGGCGAATGCCATGGTCACGCTCGACAGCCCGGTCAGCCCGGTCAGCCCGCGCAGCCTGCCGGGCAGTTGAGTCGATACCTCTTGTAGCCGGAGACGATGGGCCATGTGACGCACGGCGCATCAGTGATGGGTGCGTGCCTTGCCGAGCCGGTGCGAAAACATCCACGGCCACAGTTCGGTGGTGGCATAGGCCGCCGGCCAGGCGCCGTGGCCGACGCCGGGAAATTCGGTATAACGCACGTCGTCGCCGCGCGCCTGCAGCGCCGCATGCATGCGCTGCGATTCTGCCGGTGGCACCACGTCGTCGATGGCGCCGTTGAAGATCCACACCGGCAGCTTGCCGATGTGCGCGGCGACCCAGGCATAGGGATCGGTGACGTCGGCGGGGATGCCCCGCACGTACAGCCGGTCGCTGTCGTTGGGATGGCGGATGCCGCCGCAGATGATCGCCGCGGCGGCGAACATGCCGGGGTGGTCCAGCGCGATCTGCCATGCGCCGTAGCCGCCCATCGACAGGCCGGTGAGATAGAGCCGCTGGCGGTCGCCGTGATAGCGCTTGATGCTGTCGTCCAGTGCCTGCAACGCCATCTGCTCGATCTCGCCGCTCCAGGCGGAATCATCCGGCGCCTGCGGGATCACCACCACGGCGGGGAAATCCTCGCCATGCTCCTTGAGCCACGGCGGCAGGCCCTGGCTGAGCTGGCTGTGGTTGTCGCTGCCGCGCTCGCCGCTGCCGTGCAGGAACAGCACCACCGGCCAGCTGCGTCTGGACGTCCAGCCGTCCGGCACGAAGACCTGGTAGCGATGGGTCTTGCCGTGCAGATCCAGCGAGCGCTCGACGAAACGCGAGGATGCGTTCGCAGGGCCGCAGAAGCTGGCGATCATCAGGCAGAGCAGCAGGGCGGAGTAACGCATGGGGGAAACATCATGGCGTGGTGCTCCAGTTCATCGCGATGGCGTGGCCCGGGCAAGCCGCAACGCAGCATGCACAGCCTGCGTCGATCGCCGGCACCGCTTACAGGATGGGATCGAACAGCCGTGCCACATGCATCGCCACCCGGCGCAGGTAAGGCGCATCAAAATATTCGCGCTCATCCACGGCCAGGGCGCGGGCGAAGTCTGCGCTCAGCATGGTTTCGACTTCGCCGGCGAATCCGCGATCGACGACCATCGCACTGACCTCGAAGTTGAGCCGGAACGAGCGGCTGTCGAGGTTCATGCTGCCGATCGCCACGCTGTCGTGATCGATCAGCAACGCCTTCTGGTGCAGGAAACCCGGCTGGTAGCGGAACATGCGGATGCCGGCACGCAGCGCGTGATGGGCATGCAGGGTGGAGGCGAGGAACACCGTGCGGTGATCCGCGCGCGCGGGAATCAGCACGCGCACGTCGACGCCGCGCAGCACCGCCAGCTGCAGCGCCGCGCGCACCGCGTGATCGGGCACGTAGTACGGCGTGCTCAGCCAGACCCGTTCGCGTGCCGCGTTGATCGCCGCGGTGAAAAACAGCGAACCGGTTTCCTGCGGATCGGCCGGCCCGCAGGCGACGACCAGCGCGCTGACCTCGCCGTCGTACATGTGCCGGGCCGCGGCTCGCGCGGCCCCGACGACTCCAGCAACGCCATGGATTCCCCTTCGTGTCCCCTCGCGTCGCGCAGCGGATCGAGC
The DNA here is from genome assembly GCA_036724165.1 of Rhodanobacter sp. Classification (GTDB taxonomy): domain Bacteria; phylum Pseudomonadota; class Gammaproteobacteria; order Xanthomonadales; family Rhodanobacteraceae; genus Rhodanobacter. The sequence continues at coordinate 588 of DAIMGD010000102.1, read as the reverse complement.
ACGGCGCGCACCAGCGACGGCAAGCTG
>DAIMGD010000102.1:0-551 GCA_036724165.1 Rhodanobacter sp. | reverse complement strand
TCGTACAGGGATGACGGCAGCAGCGGCGGCGGTGCGCCGGTGATCCATTGCCAGTCTTCGGCAAACAGCTGCTGCAGGTCGGCCACCACCGGGCCCTGCAGTTCCAGATGGGTATCGCGCCAGGGCGCCAGCGGCGGCTTCAGGCCCAGGTATTCGTCGCCTACGTTGAGTCCGCCGACGAAAGCCCGCGCGCCATCCACCACCACGAGCTTGCGATGGTTGCGGAAGTTCAGCTGCAGGCGGTTGCGCCAGCGATGGGTGGCGAAGGGATGAATGGCAACACCGCCGGCGCGCAGGGTGTCGATGAAATGCCGTGGCAGGTCGCGGCTGCCGACACCATCGAACAGCACACATACGCGTACCCCGGCGGCGGCACGCTGCAGCAGCAATTGCTGTACCCGCCGGCCCAGATGGTCGTCGCGGAAGATGAAAAACTGCACCAGCAGGCAGTGCTCGGCCGCGGCCATTGCCGCCAGCATGGCGTCGAACGCGGCTTCGCCGTCGATCAGCAAGCGCAGGCGGTGACCGCTGCGGAACGGCCGGCCCTGCAA
>DAIMGD010000101.1:0-8039 GCA_036724165.1 Rhodanobacter sp. | reverse complement strand
CGCCAGCGCCCCGGCCAGCACGGCACCGGCACCGGCACCGGCACCGGCACCGGCGAAAGACTGAACAGCGCAGCCGTTAGAATAGACGGATGTCGAATATCTACACCGCTGACTCCATTGCCCGCCAGCGCGCGCCTTGGTGGTTCAATCTGGCCGGGCAGCTGCTGCAGCCCTGGATACGCATCCGGCGCGAGCCGGCGGAACCGGCCGCGCTGCTGCAGGCCGGCGTGCCGGTCTGCTACGTGATCGAGCGCGACGGTTTCTCCGATGCGCTGATCCTGCAGCGGGCCTGCAGCGAGGCCGGTCTGCCCAGTCCGATGCAGGCCCTGGTCGGCACCCGCCGCAAACGCTCGGTGTTCGCGCTGGCACGCCGAGACGGTTCGGTGTTCGGACGCATCCGCAAGCGCGCGCCCAACGAACCGCTGCGGCAACTGGTGCATTCCCTGGAAGGGCTGCCGGATCGCGACATCCAGCTGGTGCCGGTGTCGATCTACGTCGGCCGGGCGCCCAGCCGGGACAGCGGCTGGTTCCGCGTACTGTTCTCGGAAAACTGGGTGATGGTGGGCCGCTTCCGCCGGCTGCTGGCGCTGCTGCTGAATGGGCGCGACACGGTGGTGCATTTTTCCGCACCGGTATCCTTGCGCAGCGCGCTGAACGAGGCCGGCGAGATCGCGCCGGAGCGTTTCACGCGGAAGATCGCGCGGGTGTTGCGCACCCATTTCCACCGCATCCGCGCCGCCGTGATCGGGCCGGATCTGTCTCATCGGCGCACCGTGGTCGATGCCGTGCTGAATGCCGAACCGGTACGCGCGGCGATCGCCGCCAGCGCGACCAAGGAAAAAATCAGCCACGCCAAGGCCTGGCGCAAGGCACACAAGCTGGTGCTGGAAATCGCCGCCGATTATTCGCACCCGGTGGTGCGCTCGGTCTCGTTCCTGCTGTCGAATTTCTGGAACAAGCTGTACGACGGCATCGCCATGCACCACTTCGACAAGGCCCGCGCCGCCGCGCCCGGCTATGAAGTGGTCTATGTGCCGAGCCATCGCAGCCACGCCGATTACCTGCTGATGAGTTACCAGCTGCACGTGTCCGGCGTGGTGGTGCCGCACATCGCCGCCGGCGCGAACCTCAACCTGCCGGTGATCGGGCCGATCCTGCGCCGCGGCGGCGCGTTCTTCCTGCGCCGCAGCCTGAAGGGCAACGCGCTGTACTCGGTGGTGTTCAACGAGTATCTGGCGCAGCTGATCGATCGCGGCGTGCCGATCGAATACTTCATCGAAGGCGGCCGCTCGCGCACCGGGCGTTTGCTGGCGCCGCGCGCCGGCATCCTGGCGATGACCGTGCGTGCGTTCCTGCGCGCACCGCGACGTCCGGTGCTGTTCCAGCCGGTCTACATCGGCTACGAGAAGCTGATGGAGGGAAAGTCCTACGCCGGCGAACTCAGTGGCCAGCCCAAGGAAAAGGAATCCCTGTTCAACCTGCTGCGCGGCCTGAAAGTGCTGCGCCAGCGCTACGGCCATGTCGCGTTGAACTTCGGCGAACCGATCGAGCTGGGCCCGCTGCTGGATGCCGCCAGCGCCGACTGGCGCAGCAATGCGGTCGCGCCGGATGCCAAGCCGGAATGGCTGCGCGGGATGGTGGACGATCTGGCTGAGCGCATCCAGATCAATATCAACCGCGCGGCCGACGTCAATCCGATCAACCTGCTGGCGCTTTGCCTGCTCGCCACGCCCAAGCATGCGATGGCCGAGGGCGATCTGCTGGCGCAGCTCGACCTGAGCAAGGCCCTGCTGGAGGAGTTGCCGTATTCCAGCCGGGTCACGCTGACCCCGATGAACCCGGCCGGGATCATCGCCTACGGTGAGCAGATGGGCTGGATCCAGCGCGTGCGGCATTCGCTGGGCGATGTGCTGACCGTCAGCGGCGAGCAGGCGGTGCTGCTGAGCTATTTCCGCAACAACGTGCTGCACCTCAACGCCACCGCGGCGTGGGTGGCCTGCTGCTTCCTCAACAACCGGCGCATGTCGCGCGCCTCGGTGTTGCGCCTGGGCCAGATCATCTACCCGTTCATCCAGAGCGAGCTGTTCCTGCCGTGGGATGGCGACGGCTTCAACGCGCAGCTGCAGGCGACGATCGACTTCTTCGTGCGTCGCGGGCTGCTCGAGTCCAGCGGCGATGGCCGCGTGCTGGAGCGCAGCCCTGGCCAGGAGGACAGCGCGTTCCAGCTCAAGGTGATTGCACGCAGCCTGATCCAGGCATTCGAACGCTACTACATCACGATCGCCGCACTGGTGAAAAACGGGCCCGGCACGCTGACCGGCGCCGAGCTGGAAAACGCCTGCACGCTCACAGCCCAGCGATTGAGCCTGCTCAATGAATTGTCGGCGCCGGAGTTCTTCGACAAGGCGCTGTTCCGCGGCTTCATCCAGAAGCTGCGCGAACGTCGCGTGGTGTGGACGGACGCCAATGGCAAGCTCGATTACGACAGTGCACTGGACGGCATGGTGCGCGATGCGCGGGTGATCCTGTCGCGCGAGGTGCGCCACTCGATCCTCAAGATCACTCCCGGCGGCAACGAAAAGGAGTCGGCCGCCGACGAAGCCACCGCCGGGCAGCCGCCCGTGGTCAGCGGTCATGTCGATATCCGCACACCGGCGGATGCCTCAAGCGCGGATCTGCATGAGCGTCATGTCGAAGCCGAGCAGCACACGCATGCCCACGCCGTCACCCCGACCGTCGCCGACAACAGCACCGAGACACCGCCGCACGAATAAGCGGCGCCTTGGCAGTCAGGTCGTGATGGATCGCATGGCGCGCTATGGCCGCCATGTCGAACGGCAGGGTGACGATCAGCGGCAGGCATGCCTAAGATAGTCACTTGCCCCTGCCGGAAGGTCGTTCATGACTGCACGCTGCGCGTTCGCCATCGCTGTGATTGCCGTGTCATTGCCCGCCGCCCTGCCGGCCGCGGAGGCGCCTGCAGTCCATCACGACGTCAGCGTGCTGCATTGCGCGCGCCTGCTCGATACTCTCGCCGGCAGGATGCTTGGCGAGACCACGGTGATCATCGACAGCGGCCGGATCAAGGAGCTGCATGCCGGCGCAGTGGACCCCAGGCCGTATCAGGAGGCCGCCACCGCGGCGGGCGGATCGTTCGCATACATCAGCCCGCCCGACTCCACGTGCCTGCCCGGGCTGATCGACGCGCACACGCATCTCACCGACCAGACCAGTCCCACCGCCTATAGCGACCAGTTCCGCTGGAATCCGGCCGACTACGCGATCCGTTCCACCGTCTACGCGCGACGTACGCTGCTGGCCGGCTTCACCAGCGTGCGCAATGTCGGCGACAACGATTACGATTCGGTCGCGCTGCGCAACGCGATCAACGCCGGCATCGTGCCCGGACCGCGCATCTTCACCGCTGGCGTGCCGATCGGCACGACTGGCGGCCATGCCGATCCCACCGATGGCTACCGCGCCAATCTGGCCGGTGACCCGGGCCCCTCCGAGGGCATCATCAACAGCCCGGACGATGCCCGGAAGGCCGTGCGGGAGCATTACAAAAACGGCGTCGACCTGATCAAGATCATGCCCTCCGGTGGCGTGCTCGATGAAAGCGCCAGCGCCGACAATGCGCAGATGACCATCGAGGAAATCAGCGCGGTGGTGGCCGCCGCGCACGACTACGGCTACACCGTGGCGGCGCACGCGCACGGCGCCGAGGCGATCCGCCGCGCGGTACTCGGCGGCGTCGACTCGATCGAGCACGGCACCTACATGGACGCCGCGGACATGAAGCTGATGAAGCAACATGGCACCTGGTACGTGCCCACCATCATCGCCGGCAAGTACGTGCAGGAGATGGCCAGCCAGCCCGGCTACTACCCGCCGCAGGTCGCCGCGAAGGCGAAGCTGGTCGGCCCGATCATTCAGGCCACCGCCGGCAAGGCGTACCGGGCCGGCGTGAAGATCGCCTTCGGTACCGACGCCGCGGTCTATCCGCATGGCCAGAACGCGCGGGAATTCGAATACATGGTGCAGGCCGGCATGCCGCCGCTGTTCACGATCCAGGCCGCCACCACGCATGCGGCCGAACTGCTGCACAAACAGGATCAGCTCGGCCAGATCGCGGTCGGCCGCGCCGCGGATATCATCGCCGTGCCCGGCAATCCGCTGGACGACATCACCGCGATGCAGCGGGTCAGCTTCGTGATGAAGGATGGGGTGATCTACAAGGAAGCTGGCAAGCCGACCCTGCTCTGAGGGAGTCTCGAATACTTTTTTGTCGTCATCCCGGCGAAAGCCGGGATCCATGTTGATCCCGCAAAGGCAAAATGGATTCCGGCTTTCGCCGGAATGACGCCATTGGGAATCTTTCCAGACTCCCAGCCACGATGACGCAAACCGCGGCAAGCGGCCGATCCTGTAGCATTGTGCGCATGAACGAGCAGCCCAAAACCACTCATTTCGGCTACCGCGATGTGCCGGTCGGCGACAAGCAGAAGCTGGTCGGCGAAGTGTTCACCTCGGTCGCGCGCAGCTACGACCTGATGAACGACCTGATGTCGTTCGGCGTGCACCGGTTGTGGAAGCGCCACTTCGTCGCGGTCAGCGGGGTGCGCCGCGGCGATCGCGTGCTGGATCTGGCCGGCGGCACCGGCGACATCGCCGCGCTGCTCAAGCCGGTGATCGGCGACGAGGGCGAGGTGGTGGTCGGTGACATCAACGCCGCCATGCTCGGCGTCGGCCGCGACCGCATGACCGATCGCGGACTGGTGTCGGGTCTGCGCTGGGCGCAGCTCAACGCCGAAGTGCTGCCGTTCCCCGACAACTCGTTCGATGCGGTGACGATGGCCTTCGGCCTGCGCAATGTCACCGACAAGGACAAGGCACTGGCCGACATCCAGCGCGTGCTCAAGCCGGGCGGCCGCCTGCTGGTGCTGGAGTTCTCCAAGGTGCGCAGCGAGCTGTTCGGCAAGCTCTACGACTTCCACTCGTTCAAGATCCTGCCCAGGCTCGGCCAGCTGTTCGCCGGCGACGCCAACAGCTACCAGTACCTGGCCGAATCGATCCGCAAGCATCCGGATCAGGAAACCTTGAAGGGCATGATGGAGCGCGCCGGTTTCGGTCGCGTCGAGGTGCGCAACCTGAGCGGTGGCATCGTGGCGATCCATCGGGCGTACAAGCTCTGACTGCGATGTGGACATGGCTTTCCGCACTCGCTATTGCGGTCATCGGTACAGTCATTGGTTTAGCTTGGACAGCCTACAGAGAGCAGCTCAAATCAAAACGCGAGGCGTGCGCTAAATTTCGATTGGCGTTCGCTGAAGCTATTACTCAAATCCATGCCAGGGATGCGTACTCCCTCATGGCTAAAGCGAAAGTCCAGCATGACGTCGCAATCCTTGAGTTCCGTAGACATGTCGCACGGCGGCAATTGGCCAACTATGACAATGCTTCCGCCCAATTCAATCAATGTCGTGAAGCCGTACCTCCGGCATTCATAGCTCACTACAGGGCATTGGGCTCAGACCAACCCGTGGACATGTCTGACATTTTCAAATTGAGTAAATCGCTGGATTTCCTGATGACATTTGCACAGAAATAGCGCGAGTCACATCCTTGCCGCTAATGCCTCCAACATTTGCTAATCACCGCCCGTTCGCCGCTGCTGCCGCCCTGCTCGGCTGGCTCGCACTCGCTCTGCAGCTGCTGCTGTCGATCCAGCTGACGATCGCGAATGGACAAGGCGCGCTGGCTGGAGTGTGGGCTTACCTCGGCTACTTCACCATCCTGACGAATGTGCTGGCGACGCTGGCGTTGACGGCAGCCGCGTGTGGACCACGCGGCGCAGTCAGCGGCTTTTTCGCGCGGCCGGATGTGCATACCGCGATCGCGATGAGCATCGCCGTCGTCGCTGCGATCTACCACCTGCTGCTGCGCCAGCTATGGCAGCCGCAAGGCTGGCAGATCGTCGCTGACACCACCCTGCATGTCGTGATGCCGCTGCTGTTCCTGCTGCACTGGTGGCTGGCCGTGCCGAAGGCGGCTTTGCGCTGGCGCGGGATCGTTTGCTGGCAGCTGTATCCGGCCGCCTATTTCGCCTATGTGCTGGCGCGCGGCGCGCTGAATCACTGGTACCCGTACCCGTTCATCGACGTCACCACGCTGGGTTATCCGCGCGTGCTGCTGAATGCGATTGGCATGTTGCTGGCTTTCATGGCGGTCGCTGCGCTGCTGCTCGCTGCCGGGCGCTGGCAGGTTCGTCACAGCAGCGCGCGCCGCAGCCAAACCTGACCCTCGCGCTCAGCCGCCATCCGGCGCGCGCAGCACTTCGATCTTGACCACCTGGCGAATCCAGCGTGCAGGACGCTGATCGGTCGGCGCGATCACCCGGAACGGGCCTTCCTGGCCATCCAGCGGCTTGCCGTCGTGGCGGTCGGCCAGGATCACCGGCTCGTGGCGGAACTGCGGATCAAGCTCGGCCAGCGCATAGACCACGCGATAGCCGTCGGCGGCGCTGATCCGCACATACAGCGACATGTTCCTGCCGCGCAGTGCTTCGCCCAGAGGCGCACCGCCAGCGGCAAGCAGCGCACTCAACGGCACGCCCGACCAGGTGCCGCTGACGCCATGCGCACTGGCCTGCACGTTCACGTGCGGCAGCTTCGCCAGCGCGGCGGCATCCAGCGTCGCCGGATGATTGAGTTCACCGCCGACGGTCACCGTGGCGACGGCATTGCGGGTCGCCGCTGCCGCAAGCAGCCCGGCCGGCGCGAACAGAAGAACTGCCAGCGCCAGCCGAAGATCGGGGACAAGCGCATATCGCGGATGCATGCGGATGGCCTTGATGAAAATGGAAGCGATCCCATCTGACCATGCATCCGATGGCAGTGCACGCGCCACGCCGGTATCAAGATTCCGCCCGCCGGACGGGTTTCCGCAGCGGCAGGCGCTCAGACGGCGCGCAGATCCTCCAGCAGTTCACCGCCGCGCATGACCTCGTCCTCGTGATCCGGATCGCGCCAGGTCTCCCGCAACGCATCCGCATGCCAGCGCTGCATCGACGGCAGCGCGCGCATCCGTGCGGCGTAGCCGAGGGATGCGGCGCTCATGCCGATGCCATAGCTCTGGATACGGAACGCCACCGGCGCGAAGAACGCATCCGCCGCCGTGAACGAGGAGCCGGCCAGGAAGCCGCCACCAAAGCGCCGCAGCCCCTCGTTCCACAACTCGTCCATGCGCGCCAGATCCTTTTGCAGCGACGGTGACAGTTCGTGCAGGCGCATCCGGATGCCGCAGTTCATCGCACACTGCGTGCGCAATGCGCCAAAGCCCGCATGCATCTCGGCAGCGGCGCAACGCGCCCACGCGCGTGCTTGCAGATCGGATGGCCATATACCCGGATGACGCTCGGCCAGGTACTCGGTAATTCCCAGCGAGTCCCATACCACCGTGTCGCCGTCGTGCAGGCAAGGCACCTTGCCGTTCGGCGAGAACGCGCGGAATGCGTCCCAGCTGGATCCGCTGCCCGACGCGAACGACACCAGCCGTTCCTCGAACGGAATGCCGAGCTCGCTCAGCAGCAGCCACGGCCGCAGTGACCACGACGAGTAATTCTTGTTGGCGATGTAGAGCGTGTACATGAAAGTGACCCGTCAGCGGTGAGTGGAATGGCGCGGATCGACAGCGTACCCGCATCCGCGTGTGACCCGCCGCGTCACTCAGCTTTGCTCGCAGGTCTCGGCCTCCAGCACCGGCGTGGCCAGCGCGACGGTCCGGCGCCGCGCGTTCGCCAGCACCACGCCACCGACGGTGATCACGCCACCGACCAGGGTCAGCATGCCGGGGCGCTCGCCCAGCCACAGCCAGCCGATCAGCACCGCGATCGGCGGCGAGAAGTAGATGAAGCTGGACACCTGCGAGGCGGACGCGCGGCGCAACGCGGCGTTCCACGCGAGATAACCGATGAAGGTCGGCGCGATGCCCAGCCACAGCAGTGCGGCGATGTGCGACCACGGCGCGGTCTGCAGCGC
>DAIMGD010000100.1:7602-8089 GCA_036724165.1 Rhodanobacter sp. | reverse complement strand
AGATCACGCCCTGCACGAACACGCTGTGCTCGTACAGCGCGATCAGCGTGCCGAGAATGTGCGGTGTGAGTTTCGCGGCGAGAATGGTCGTGCTGGGCCGGTTGCCCTCGAACGTGCGATGCGGCACCAGCGCCTCGGGCGTGCCTTCGGCGCGCACTTCGTCGGCGGTCTTGCCGAATGCCAGCGCTTCGCCCTGCGCGATCAGGTTCGCCATCAGCAGGTCGTGCTGATCGCCGCCGCCCTGTGCCGGCAGCGGGTTCAGGGTCTGGCCGAAGCCGATGAAATCGCACGGCACGATCCGCGTGCCCTGGTGGATCAGCTGGTAGAACGAATGCTGCCCATTGGTACCCGGCTCACCCCAGTAGATCGGGCCGGTGGCGTAGTCCACCATCGCGCCATCGAGCGTCACGTGCTTGCCGTTGCTCTCCATCGTCAGCTGCTGCAGGTAGGCGGGGAAGCGCTTCAGGTACTGCTCGTACGGCAGTAC
>DAIMGD010000100.1:0-7592 GCA_036724165.1 Rhodanobacter sp. | reverse complement strand
CGTGGCGGCGTCGAGGAAGTTGTTGTTCCAGATTGCCAGCAGGCCGATCAAGGCGGGCAGGTTTTTCTCCAGCGGCGTGCGACGGAAATGCTCGTCCATCGCATGGAAGCCGGCCAGCATCTCGCGGAAACCGTCCGCGCCGATCGCCAGCATGGTCGACAGGCCGATCGACGAATCCATCGAATAGCGCCCGCCGACCCAGTCCCAGAAGCCGAACATGTTGGCGGTGTCGATGCCGAACTTCGCCACGCCTTCGGCATTGGTGGAGACCGCGACGAAGTGCTTCGCGACGGCGTTCTCGTCACCCAGCGCCGCCACGCTCCACGCCCGCGCGGCGTGCGCATTGGTCAGCGTCTCCAGCGTGGTGAAGGTCTTCGAGCAGATGATGAACAGCGTCTCGGCGGCATCCAGGTCGCGCACGGCCTCGGCGAAGTCGGTGCCATCCACGTTCGAGACGAAACGGAACGTCATCTCGCGCCGGCTGTAATCGCGCAGCGCCTCGTACGCCATCACCGGGCCGAGGTCGGAGCCGCCGATGCCGATGCTGATCACGTTGCGGATGCGCCTGCCGCTGTGGCCGAGCCATGCACCGCTGCGCACGCGCTCGGAAAACGCGGCCATCCGATCGAGCACCGCGTGCACCTCCGGCACCACGTCATGGCCGTCGACCAGGATCTTTTCACCGGCCGGCGCGCGCAGCGCCACGTGCAGCACCGCGCGATCCTCGGTGCGGTTGATCTTGTCGCCGCGGAACATCGCCTCGATCCGCTGCGGCAGCGCGCAGGCCGTGGCCAGTTCGCGCAGCAGGCGCAGCGTGTCGGCGTCGACGCGCTGCTTGGAGTAATCCAGGTACAGGCCGACGTCCTCGACGGTCAGCCGTTCGCCGCGTTGCGGATCGGCGGCGAACAGCTCGCGCAGGTGCTTCGGGCCGATCGTGGCGAAGTGCTGCTGCAATGCCTGCCATTGCGGCAGGCTGGTGAGGCCGGCGTGGGTGGAGTCGAGGCGGTTCATGGCAGCGCCGGGCCCTTCGATTTTGCGGCCAGCGCGCTGGTCTTGTCGGCGATCCGTTGCAGCAGCTGCCGCCATGATTTGACGAACGCGTCGGCGCCGTCCTTCTGCAGCTTGGCCGCCAGCGCGTCGATGTCCACGCCGGCGTCGGCAATCTGCGCCAGCGTCGTGTCGGTGTCGCCGCCGTCGGTCGCCATCACGCCATGCAGCTGGCCGTGGTCGGCGAACGCGAGCAGGGTTTTCTCCGGCATCGTGTCGATCGTGTCGGGCGCGGCGAATGCGCTGATGTACAGCGTGTCGGGCGCGGCCGGATCCTTGGTGCCGGTGCTGGCCCACAGCAGCCGCTGCGGCTGCGCGCCGGCGGCGGCGAGTTTCTGCCAGCGCTCCGAGGCGAGCAGCGCGCGATAGGCGCGATAGGTCTGCTGACCCACCGCGATGCCGAGCCGGTTGTGCAATTCGACCGGCAGCTGCGCGTTGCTGGCCACATCCCAGCGGCTGATGAACAGCGAGGCGACCGAGCCGACGCGCGGGTCGAGCCCGGCCTTGATGCGCCGTTCAATGCCGCGCAGATAGGCATCCGCCGCAGCCTGGTACTGGTCGCAGGAAAACAGCAGGGTCACGTTGATCGGGATGCCGGCGAAGATCGACTCCTCGATCGCCGGGATGCCTTCGGGGGTGCCGGGAATCTTCACGAACAGGTTGTCGCGCTGCGCCTGCGCATGGATCTGCTGCGCCGCCGCGATCGAACCGGCGGTGTCGGCGGCGAGCAGCGGCGAGACTTCCATCGAGACCCAGCCGTCGACCGTGTCGGTGGCCTTGAAGATCGGCGCGAACAAATCGGCGGCGCGGCGCAGGTCTTCCAGCGCCAGCTCGATGAACAGCGTCTCGCCGCTCAGCCCGGCCAGTGCCTTGGCGTGGACGCCGGCGTCGTAGGCATCGCCATCGCCGATCGCGGCATCGAAGATGCTCGGGTTCGAGGTCAGCCCGGTGACCGAGTCCTCGGCGATGTAGCGCGCCAGCGTGCCGTCGTCGAGCAAGCTACGGGTGATGTTGTCCAGCCACAGGCTCTGGCCGAGTTCGTGCAATTGCCGGGTCGCTTTCATGGGTGCTCCAGGATTCATCGAAGTCGTGGTGATCAGGTCGTGGTATCAGTTCGCCGGCAGGCGGATGACCGGCGCCGCCGGCAGGAAATCGTCAAGCTTGCGCTCGCGCAGATCGCCGATGCAGCCGATGCGCAGGTCGGCCGCATCGCGTACCGCGGCCGGCGCCTGGGCGGCGTAATGGCCCTGGTCGACGAACACCGTGGTGAGTTTGCCGCCGAGGATGTGCTTCATGTCGACGAGGATCTGCGGCTTGTCGTCGACCATCACGTAATGCGCGGCCGGATAGCGCTGCTGCATCGCCACCAGCATGCGCTGCTTGTGCAGGTAGATCAGCACCTCGCCGCGCAGCGCGTCCCACAGGCCGGCGCGCTGGATCTTGCGTGGCTGGAACACCACGTCGCCGTCGGACAGGATGGCCGTAGGCCCCAGCGTGCGCAGATGCGCAATGGTGGCCAGCGTGTGCGGGTACAGCCGTTCGGCAAACGGGTATTCCAGCAGGTATTTCGACATCTGCAGCAGCGAGGGGTCGTTGTCCAGGCCTTCGCGGAAGCGCTGCAGCGCGCCCAGGTAATCGGCGTAGCCGAGCTGGTCGCGCAGTTGCGCGTAGATCGCCCAGTAACGATCGCGCGCATCGGCGCCGAACGCCTGCAGCAGCGTGTCGCCGAGGTCGGCGGCGAAGCGGTCGTTGTCGAGCAGGGTGTTGTCGACGTCGAGCAGGAATACCACCGAGGCGGCGGCTGTCGCCTGGTTGTTCAACATGGCGCGCTCACCTCGGCCCGCGGGTCGTGCCAGCCCTCGCCGCCGCCGATCATCTGCGCAGCGGCGGGCGGGCCCCAGCTGCCCGGTTCGTAGAAGCTCACGGCGTGCTGGTGGCTCAGCACCCGGTCGACCACCGCCCACGCCGCCTCGACGCATTCGTCGCTGGTGAACAGCGAGTTGTCGCCGCGGATGGCGTCGCCGAGCAGCCGTTCGTACGGTGCCTTCTCCGGCGCCGAATCATGCCGCGCCACCAGCTCCACCGCCTCGCCCTGCATCGCCTCGCCGGGCTTCTTGACCCGCGCGCCTTCGGCGATCACCACCTCGGGGCTGAGCCGGAAGCGGAAATAGTTCGATTGCGGCGGGCTGATCTCATCGAAGATCGACAGCGGCGGCGTCTGCATGTCCACCATCACCTGGGTGGTGGTGATCGGCAGATTTTTGCCGGCACGGATATAGAACGGTACGCCGGCCCAGCGCCAAGTGTCGATATACAGGCGCAGCGCCACGAAGGTTTCCACATCGGAGTCCGGCGCCACGCCATCGATCTTGCGATAGCCATCGAACTGGCCGCGCACGACGTCCTTCGGATCGAGCGGGCGCATTGCACGGAACAGCCGCAGCTTCTCGGCGCGCAGGGATTCGGGATCGTTGCCCACCGGCGAATCCATCGCCAGCAGCGAGGTCACCTGCAGCAGGTGGTTCTGCAGCACGTCGCGGATCGCGCCCACGCCCTCGTAGAACTTGCCGCGGCCATCCACGCCGAAGCTCTCGGCCATGGTGATCTGCACGCTATCGATGTAGTTGCGGTTCCACACCGGCTCCAGCACGGTGTTGGCAAAGCGGAAGTACAGCAGGTTCTGCACCGGCTCCTTGCCCAGGTAGTGGTCGATGCGAAAGATCGCCGACTCCGGGAATACCTCGTGCAGCGTGCGGTTGAGCTCCCGCGCCGAGGCCAGGTCGCGGCCGAACGGTTTCTCCACCACGATGCGGGCGCCGTCAGCGCAACCGGCCAGCTGCAGGTTCCTTGCGGTCACCGCGAACAGGCTCGGCGGTATGGCCAGGTAATGCAGCGGCCGCTGCGCGTCGCCAAGCGCCTGCTTCAACGTCTTGAACGTGGCCAGGTCGTTGTAGTCGCCGTCGACGTACTGCAGCCGTGCCGCGAGCTTCGCAAAGGCCGCCTCATCGACCTCGCCGCCGCCATCCTTCGCCGCCTGCGCCAGGCTGTCGTGGGCGCGCTGGCGCAACTGCTCCACGCTCCAGCCCGAATGCGCCACGCCGATGATCGGCAGGTCCAGTCCGTCGCGCAGCATCATCGCCTGCAGTGCGGGGAAGATCTGCTTGAAAGCCAGGTCGCCAGTGGCGCCGAAAAAGACCAGGGCATCCGAACGGGTTGTCGCCATAGCTGTCGTTCTCTCCGTGTGGCTGGCGCAGCACCGGCAGTGCAGCAGCGCGGGGGTCGGGCCGCCGATGGAGCATTCCATCGGCGGCCGTGGATCGGTTCAGCGGCCAAGCGTGCACGCAGGCAAGTTAAGTCGATGCATAAGTTTGCCCGCGCCGGGCTTGACGCGATAGCCGCAGGAACCTGCGTAGCCGGCGGGCGTGGCCGGCTCGGATGCGCGGCATAAGCACGAGCGAGGCGTCAGCCCAACCGCACGGCTCCAAACACCAGAGCGATGGATTGCCTGGCTGCTTCATGATGGCGTAGCCGGCATGCGCCCGGCCCAGTGGCGTGAGCAACAGCGCTAAATTTGCAGCGGCGTTTCACGGCTCTAACGTGACATGAGCCAACCGTGGAGGCTGCCCGCCGGAACGGTCCAGCTCGATGGAAGGGTCAGGCGACATGGCTGACTCGCTCCCGCTCGGCCTTGGTAAGCACGCGAGGTCGCGCGATCGGCGCGCCGGTTTCCGTGTCAAAGAACGGATTGCGTTTGCAGGTGCCGCGCAGGCGAGCGCCGATCACCGATTTCATCAGCCCGAGCATGGCCAGCAGATTGCTCAGCGGCGTCGACGCCACGCGGCCGCTGGCGGATTTCGGGTTGAGCACCATCCGCACCGGCCCGAATGACTCCTGCAGCGACGGCGAGTTGCTGGCGAGGCAGCTTTCAATCAAGCCCACGTAGGGCGTCTTGCAGTCGCGTGGCGTGTTCCCGATCGGCGTATCGCAACAGCCCGCATACCAGCGGAGCATGCCGTGATCAGACAAGGACATGCAGGCCAGTGCCTCAAGGCCTTGGCTGAAGTGGACCTGGGTAGGCAGCGTGGCGACAATTGAGGTGCCCCCGTTCGCGTCCAGTACCGAGTCGGCGCTGTCAAGGAAGTGCGCGAATGCCTGGCAGTCCTTGCAATAGCAAACGGCGCGCTGCGCCATGCCGGTACGGACGACATAGCCCTTGATCGTGCCGCATCGGCATTGCAGCGGATGGTTCATTTCGCGCAGGCTACCAGAGACGCACCGGTGTCGCTTGACGCCTGAATCAAGCCGCACCCCGAAGCGGCGCGGCTTGCAGGAATCCTCAGGCCGCAGCGAGCGCACTGATCGTGACGTAATAGCCGTCCGGATCGCGGAGTGCCAACTCCATGGTTCTCGTATTCGGGTTCACATGCGGCTCCTCTTCGAGCCGGGCCACGAGCGCGCGCGCCCTTGGCACTGCCATGTCGAAATCATCGATACGGAAAAACAGCAGCAGGCCGTTGCCCGGCTCCGCGTGATCGGGGCTCGTCAAGGAGGGATGCTCGTGGGCACCCCATTCGTGCAGGCAGAGCAGGACCGTGCCATCCGAGTCGAGGATTTGACCGAAGTAGTCATGCGCGGGAGCCGTCTCCGGCAGGCCAAGTAGCGACTGGTACCACTTGAAGCTGCCAGGCACGTCGCTTACCCCGATGATCGTCCACGTGCGTCTCATGGAGGTTTTCCTGCGGTCTGGAGTTAAGCGGCGGCGCAGCCGTCCGCCTTGAATGGTTAGACATGACCGCTACGAACCTTAGATCGCCGTTCTTTGTAGGGCGGATTCAACTATGAAGTGCACCACGGTTGAAGGAAGCATCGAAAACTTGCTGTGGTGTACGGAAGCCTAAACGTTTTCGAGGCCGTTGGTTGAGCTTGTCTTCGATCGCCTCCTTGGTGGTTGCCCGGTCATGGTCATCCTGCAGCCCTGTCCAGAAACCCTCGGAAGTGCCGAAGAACTGTGCCAGACGTAGGCCGGTGTCGGCGCGCTTGCCGGCCACGATCTCACCGATGCGGCGCTGGGGCATGCCAATTTCCTTGGCCAGCCGATATTGGGTGATGCCCATCGGCTTGAGGAATTCTTCCAGCAGGATTTCGCCGGGGTTGGGGTAAGGGATACGACGCATGGCGTTCTCCATCAGTGGCAGTCGACGTGTACCCCACCTCACGGATCGTGGTTACGCCATGTGAGCGCGGGTTGCCGGCCTGATAAGACTCTCGGCCGGGATGCCGAACATGTCGTGCAGTCTCCAGATCATGGGCAGCGTCAATGATCGCTTGCCGCTGAGAACCTCGTAGACACGGTTCGATCGACCGATGGCAGGTTCAAGATCCTTCACGGTCAGGCCGGATTGTTCCATGCAGAACTTGATGGCTTCGATCGGGTCGGGCGGGCTCATCGGGAAATGCCGTGATTCGTACGCTTCGATGAGGGTCACGAGGACATCGAGCTTGTCGCCTTCGGGAGTGCCGAGCCTGGCGTTCATCAATCCGTCAACCTCGGCAAGGGCGGCCTTGTAGTCTGCTTTGGTCTTGATGGGTTTGATGTTCATGGGGCACCTCTAGATGTTTTGAACGTCGATCTTGTCGTACTGCTTGTGCGTGCCGATGAAGCGCACGTAGACGACGCGGTAGTCGTAGTTGATCCATACGACCAGCCGGTATTTGTTGCCGGCGAGGTTGAACACGACGCGACCGTCCTGAAGGATGCTGGCTGTGCCAAATGTGGCCTTGGCGTCCGCAGGTTGCGACCAATCGGCGGCGACGGTCTGCCTGTACCACGCTAGCGTCGACTCTTCAGCATCCCGGTAGGCCGGTGTGTTCGTCCAGAATGCCTTGAGTGTCGACAGGGCAATGATGCGCATGGAGTGAATCATAGTCCCGGCATGGGACTATCGCAAGAGCTGAGCAAACTGACTGCAATCGGCCATCCCAACGCATCTGTCTACAACAGCGTTAACTCGTGCGCGGATGATTGAGCTCCACGCTGTGCTCCACGCCGTCGTCGACCAGCGGGATGCAGCCGTCGGCCTGCGCCACGCCGTCCAGCCAGACGGTGCCCAGCGTACCGGCCTCACTCTGCCGCACCCTGATCCAGTACCGGGTATCGCGATGGCGATAGTCCAGCGAGAAGCCGTCCCATTCGGCTGGCAGTACCGGCGCGAAGCGGAGCTTTCCGGCTTCCAGCCGCAGGCCGAGCAGTGACTCGACGATCAGCCGGTACATCCAGCCGGCCGAGCCGGTGTACCAGCTCCAGCCGCCGCGGCCGATGTGCGGCTCGACCGCGTAGACGTCGGCGCTGACCACATACGGCTCGACCTTGTAGACGTCCATCTGCGCGGCGTCGATGCCGTGGTTGACCGGGTTGATCATGCGCAGCAGTTCCCACGCGCGCGCGCTGTCGCCGAGTTCGGCGAACGCCATCGTGGCCCAGATCGCCGCGTGCGTGTACTGCCCGCCGTTCTCGCGCACGCCGGGCACGTAGCCCTTGATGTAGC
>DAIMGD010000099.1:0-8094 GCA_036724165.1 Rhodanobacter sp. | reverse complement strand
TCAGCCTGACCACCGGCAGCGACAACCTGTTGCGCGGGCAGGCCGGCCCGTCCGGTGGCGGCGAGCAGGCCTGGTACAACCTCAGCGTCGGCGCCCAGTACACCCGCGGCATCAATGCCTGCCGCATCGGCGCCGGCGAAGTGTTCGCCGGCTGCTTCACCGATGAGCCCGACCGCGACGCCTACCGCAACCAGAACCTGGCGGCGAACGGCGGCTACCGCTGGGACGACGGCGCCGAGCTGACCGCCAGCTGGCTGCGCAGCCTCGGCGAGATCCACTTCGACGGCAGCTTCCAGAACCGCAGCCGCACCGTGCAGCAGGTCGCCGGCGCCGCGTTCAGCTTCAACCCGCTGGAGGCGTGGAAGACCACGCTGAGCGTGGGTCAGAACCTGGACCGCTACGACAACTACGAGAACCAGGATTTCGTCGGCTACATCTACTCGCGGCGCAATCAGGCGTCATGGCAGAACGACCTCAGCGTGGCCAGCAACCAGCTGCTGACGCTCGGCCTCGACTGGCAGCAGGAACACATCGATAGCGACACCGGTTTCCTGGCCAGCCGGCGCGACAACACCGGCGGCTATGCGCAGTACCAGGGCACGTTCGGCAGCAACGAAGTGCAGCTGTCGGCGCGCCGCGATCACAATGGCCAGTTCGGCGACCACAACACCGGCGCCGCCGCATGGGGCTATCACTTCGATGACGGCGTGCGCCTGCTGGCCAGCTATGGCAGCGCGTTCCATGCACCGACCTTCAACGACCTGTACTACCCGTTCGGCAGCGGCAATCCGGATCTGAAGCCGGAGAAATCGCGCAGCGTCGAGCTGGGCCTGAGCCAGCAGTTGAACGCGTGGAACTGGGCGGTGAACGCCTACCAGACCCGCATCGACCAGCTGATCACGCTGGACAGCAACTTCGTGCCGCAGAACATCAGCCAGGCGCGCATCCGCGGCGTCGAAGGCCAGCTCGGCGTGAACCTGCACGGCTGGCAGCTGCAGGGTTATCTGACCTGGCTGCAGCCGCAGAACCAGGACGCCGGCGGCAACGACGGCAACGTGCTGCCGCGCCGGCCGGAGCACACCGCGCGGCTGGATCTGGACCGCCGCTTCGGCGCGTTCGGTTTCGGCACCACCGTCTACGCGGCCGGCCGCAGCTATGACGACGCCGCCAACCTGCATCCGCTCGGCGGCTATGCCACCACCGATCTGCGCGCCAGCTGGCACTTCGCGCCGGACTGGCAGGTCGAGACGCGGCTGGCCAACCTGTTCGATCGCCATTACGAGACCGTCTACTATTTCAACCAGCCTGGCCGCACGGCCTTCCTCACCTTGCGCTACAGCCCGACCCCGCACTGAGTCGGGACTTGATCGGCCGGCAGGGAAGCTGGCCGGCATGGCGATACATGCAGTGGCGAGCAAGCGTCACGAACACCGACCTGCACCCCTGTCTTCCGACACGGTGTGGACTTCAGGCACATACGCGCCGCCGCGACAACCGGCATAAAGCCGGCATGATCCGGACCTTCGCGCCCACTGCCGTCAGCCGATTGTCTGCCGTGCGTCTGTCCGCCGGCGGTCACTCGCCGTTATGCTTGTCGGCCACGGAAGCGCCATGAATATCTTTGCCCCCCTGATCCGCCGACCGGCCGGTACCTCGCTGCTCGCCCTGGGCCTCGTGCTGGCCGGTATTTGCGCCTACCTGCTGCTGGGCGTGGCCGCGTTGCCGTCGCTGGATTTTCCCGGCGTGTATGTGGTGGCGCAGCAGCCCGGCGCCAGCGCGCAGACCATGGCGAACACCGTGCTGGCGCCGCTGGAACGCCACCTCGGCCAGATTCCCGGCATCGACGAAATGTATGGCAACGCCCGCGAGGGCTCCGCCTCGGTGCAGGTGCGTTTCAATTTCGGGCGCAGCTCCGACAGCGCCGCGCGCGACGTGCAGGCGGCGATCAACGCGGCGGCGGTCGACCTGCCGGCGGGGATGCCGTCGCCGCCGCAGTTCTTCAAGTTCGATACCTCGCAGATCCCGATCCTGTTCATCACCCTGACCTCGACCGGACTGCCGCAGGACAAGCTGTACGACCTCACCGACACGCTGCTCAAGCCGGCGGTCGCGCAGATCGATGGCGTGGCGCAGGTGGAGGTGTTCGGCGGCACCCCGCATGCGGTACGCATCGAGCTGGACAACAACGCGCTGGCGGCCAAGGGGCTCACCGCGAACGATGTCGCCAATGCGCTGCGCGCGGCCAACGTCAGTTCGCCGCAGGGCGTGCTCAGCGATGGCCACACGCAGATGACGGTGACCGCCAGCGATGGCCTGCACGAACCGGCCGAGTTCGCGCATCTGCTGATCGCGATGAAGAACGGCATGCCGGTGCGGCTGTCCGATGTGGCCAAGGTCTACGGCGGCCAGCAGGACGAATACCAGGCGGCGTGGTTCTCCAGCGAGCAGGACGGCAACAAGCACACCGTCGGCATGCAGATCACCAAGCGGCCGGAAGCCAATGCGGTGGCCACGGTGGAAGCGATCCGCGCGCGGCTGCCGCAGCTGCGCGCGTCGCTGCCGTCGAACGTCACCATCACGCCGGTATTCGATCTCACCCAGACCACCAAGTCGGCGCTGCACGAGGTCGAGGTGGCGTTGCTGATCTCGATCGCGATGGTGGTGCTGGTGATGCTGGTGTTCCTGCGCCGGCTGCGCCCCACGCTGATCGCCATGCTGAGCGTGCCGCTGTCGCTGGCCGGTGCGTTCGTGGTGATGTGGACGCTGGGTTACTCGCTCAACACGCTGTCGCTGATTGCGCTGGTGCTGTGCATCGGCTTCGTGGTGGACGATGCGATCGTGGTGATCGAGAACATCGTGCGGCACATGGAACAGGGCACACCGGCGCTGCCGGCCGCGCTGATCGGCGTCAGCGAGATCGGCTTCACGGTGATCTCGATCACGCTGTCGCTGGTGGCGGTGTTCGCGCCGCTGCTGTTCGGCAACAACGTGCTGGTGATGCTGCTGCGCGAATTCTCGGTGACCCTGACCGCGGCGGTGGTGATCTCGGCGCTGGTCTCGCTGACCCTGACCCCGGCGCTGTGCGCGCACCTGCTCAAGCACGAATCGGCGGACCGCCAACCGCCGGGCCGGCTCGAGCGCGCGGTGGAGCGTTTCGACCGCGGCCTGCTGGGTTTTTACGAGCGCGGGCTGGACTGGGCGATGCATCATCGGCGGATCATGCGCTGGCAGCCGCTGACCCTGCTGATCCTCACCGGCGTGCTCGGCTTCGCGGTGGTGAAGACCGCCGGTGGCAGCTTCATGCCGGAAGAGGATACCGGCCAGCTCGATGTCAGCATCCGCGCCGATGCCAACATCGCGCCGACCCTGCTGGCCGAGCGCGCGCAGCATGTGGCGAAGATCATGCAGGCCGATCCGGCGGTGCTCGACCTGCTCACCATGCTCGGCGGCAACGGCAGCGGCGGTGCGGTGGGCAACAACGCGCGGATGTTCGTCGACCTGAAGCCGCGCGGCAGCGGAGCCGGCGAGCGGCCGGAGAATATCAAGCAGGTCATCGAGCGGCTGTCGAAGCAGTACGACGCGCTGCCCGACGTGAAGGTCTCGGTCAGCCCGGTGCAGTTCCTCGGCGGCGGCGGTAGTGGCGACAACGCCGGCCAGTACGAATTCCAGCTGATCAGCAGCGATGGCGGCGACCTGCAGCCGTGGGCGCTGAAGATGGTGCGCAAGATGCGCACGATCAAGGAATTCCGCGACGTCAGCAGCGACTTCGACCTGGTCGGCAAGCAGCAGCAACTGCAAGTGGACCGCGAGGCGGCCAGTCACCTGCATGTCAGCATGGGCGCGATCGACACGGCGCTGTACAACTCGTTCGGTCAGCGGCTGGTATCGCAGATCTATTCCGACATCAACCAGTACTGGGTGGTGCTCAGCACCAGCCCGATGCAGAACCTGAGCCCGCAGGCGCTGCTGGATGTCCGCGTGCGCAGCGACACCGGCCAGATGATTCCGCTGTCCGCGCTGGCGCACATCGAGCCGAGCATCAGTCCGATCCGCATCCGCCATCACGACCAGATGGAAGCGGTCACCATCAACTACAACCTGGCCAAGGATGTGCCGCAGGATCGCGGCATCAAGCTGGTCGAGCAGGCCGTCTATGCCGCCGGTCTGCCGGCCGGCATGCGGGTCGATTTCACCGGCGAGAACCAGCGCCTGCAGCAGGCCCAGTCCAACGGCCTGGTGCTGCTGCTCGGCTCGATCATCGCGATGTACATCGTGCTCGGCATTCTCTACGAGAGCCTCGGCCATCCGCTGACCATCCTGTCCACCTTGCCCGCCGCCGGTGCCGGCGCGTTCCTGGCCATGCTGGTGACGCAGACGCAGATCTCGCTGATGGCGATCATCGCGATCCTGATGCTGATCGGCATCGTCAAGAAGAACGCGATCCTGATGGTCGACTTCGCGCTGGTCGCGCAGCGCGAGCGCGGGCTGTCCGCGCCGGAGGCGATCCGCGAGGCGGCGCTGGTGCGCTTCCGCCCGATCACCATGACCACGCTGGTGGCGATGGGCGCGGCGTTGCCGCTGGCGATCGGTTTCGGCATCGGTTCGGAAACGCGCCAGCCACTCGGCATCGCGATCTTCGGCGGGCTGCTGGTATCGCAGCTGCTGACCCTGCTGAGCACGCCGGCGATCTATCTGTGGCAGCACGACCACCGCGAACGCAAGGCCGCCCGCCAGCAGCTGCGCGCCGAAGCCAGGCGCCAGCGCGCGCTGCAACAGCAGATCCCGGCGCTGCCGAAATAGCCGGCGCAGTCGCGCCGATCCGGCGCTACCGCTCCGCTGCGTTTCAGCCAGTCTCCGCCACCGTCGCGCGCGCTTTGCCGATGCTGCGCAGCGCCGGGTTGCTCATGCAGCTCAAGGCAATCACCGTCAGCGTGATGCCCGCGCCGATGAACAGCGCCGGTAGCGAGACCACTTTCAGCAGGCTGCCGGCGATCGCGGCCGAGAGCGGGCCCAGTCCCATGAAGGTGAACATCAGCACGCTCATCGTGCGGCCCATCATTTCCGGCGCCACCCGGCGCTGGATCCAGCTGACGATGGCGATCTGCGCGACACCGGCGAGCAGGCCCACGCTGGCCAGCAGCACGGCGCCGGCGAACGTCGAGTGCACCTGCGACAGCGTGGCCAGTCCGAGCCCGGCGAGGCTGTCGATGCCCAGCACCAGCATGCCGAGCCGACCGCGCACCAGCTTGCTGGCGAAGCCGGAGAAGAAACTGCCCAGCAGCATGCCGACACCGTTGGCGGTCATCAGGATGCCCAGCGAGGCGGCGCCCAGATCCAGTCGGGTATCGGCCAGCACCGGCAGGCCCACCTGGATCGGCCCGCCGACAAACACCGAGACCACGCCAGCGTAGAGGATGAACGCGCGCAGCGGCAGGTCGGCCCAGATGTGGCGGATCCCGCTGGCGACATTGGCCAGCACGCTGCCGACCGGCGCCTTCGGGTGGTGGTCGCTGTGGATGCGGATCAGCATCAGCGAGCCGAGCGAGAACAGGAAACTCACCGCGTCGATGCTGAACGCGAGTCCGAGTCCGGAGGAGTCGGCAACGCCCTTGCCGTGGCCGGCATGCGCACCGACGCTGATCAGCAGTCCGGCGAACGCCGGGCCGACGATCATGCTCAGCTGGCGCATGCCCATGAACAGCGCGTTGGCCGGCTGCAGCTGCTGCGGCGGCATCAGTTGCGGCAGGATCGCCGAACCGGCCGGATAGGCGAACGCGGTGGCCAGGCCGATGCCCAGCGCGATCGCGTAGATCATCCACATGTGGATGGCCCCGGCCAGCACCAGCACGGCGAGCAGGCTGACCAGCAGCGCATTGACGCCGCGGGCACCCAGCAGCACCCGCCGCGGCGACATCCGATCCACCACCGCGCCGCCGATCAGCATGAAGGCCGCGCGCGGCAGCGCCATCGTGGCCAGCACCAGGCCGAGCGCGGCCGGATCGCCGGTGAGCTTGAGCACCAGCCACGGCAACGCCACCAGGGTGAACTGGTCGCCGATCGCCGAGATCGTGCTGCCGCCAAACAGCAGCCTGAAATTGTGGTTGGCGAACAGCGCGCCGCGGGAAGCAGTCTGCATCGGGAAGTCCTTGCGCGGCAGTATGCGGACTGTCGCCGTGATGGATGAAATTAAGGGCCGGGTGCGCTGCATCCTGCATTGTCTCCAGGCAGGCCGGGATAGCAAGGTCGGAACCGATGGAAGAATCGCGTTCATGGCGGCACGGGGCATGGAATGAATCCGCGACGCCGGTCGCGATGCGCCAGCCGCAACCTGGGGTTCGCCGGATGATGGGCGCGCAACTGCACTTGCCAACACTTCACTTGCCAGCGACACTGTTTAGTAAACCATGAGGTACACAAACCCAGCGCACCCTTACTCACCGGTAGGTTTCCCATGCGTTTGCCAGCCAAGCCATTCTGTTTTGCCATCGCCCTGGCGCTGACCTCGCGGGTCTTGCCGGCCACGGCCAGCGAACTGCAAATTCAGGCGGGTCGCAGTTACATGGACAGCTATGCCACCAACGCCTTGTTCGTGGAGGGCGTGTTCGGCGAGCATCCGATCGGCGACAGTCGCTTCAGCTGGTCGCCGGATGTTTCGCTGGGCTGGCTCAACGGTCGCGACCTGGCGCGTTATCGCAACAGCCAATACACAACCCAGGACGACGTCTGGCTGCTGGCCGCTGGCGCGCGCTTCCACTATGGCGCGGACGACCGCTGGTATCACCGGCTGTTCTTCAGCTTCCAGCCGGCCGTGCAGAGTGGCCGCACGCTGGCACTCAGCAACGGGTATGAGTTCGTCAGCACCCTGGGCTGGCAGGGCAAGCGCTTCAGCGTGCAGCTGCGGCATGTCTCCGACGCTGGCCTGCACGGCTCCAATCGCGGCGAAACCATGGCCCTGGTGGGCGTGGGATTTGACTTGTAGCGCGCGTCGGCATTCACGCTGACGAGGCCGCGCGGCTGCGCCGCTGCGCCGCATCCGTCAGCCCGTCAGCGCGTTCACCGATCCGCTCAATGCCCGCCCGTCGCGGGCCCGGCCTTGGCGGCGAACGGCGGCTTGGCCAGCCAGATCACGAAGACCAGCGCGATGAAGATCCAGCCGAGCACGTGGAACACCTCGTTAAACGCGATCTGGTAACCCTGCTGGGTGATCATGCCGTTGATCACGCTGCCACCGAGCTGGGTATCGCCGTGGCCGAGCTGGCTGATCGCCGCCTGCGCCGTGGGGCTGTACGCGGTGATCTGCTCGGTCAGCTGCTCGTGATGCACCACCGCCCGACGATCCCACATCAAGGTGGTGAGCGACGCGGCGAAACTGCCGCCCAGCGTGCGCAGGAAGGTGGCCAGGCCGGAGCCGGAGGCGATCTCGTTCTGCTGCAGGTCCGAGAGCAGGATCGACAGGATCGGCATGAAGAACAGCGCCACGCCCAGGCCCTGCAGCAGCTGCACCATCGCCACGTGGTAGAAGTCGATGTCCAGATAGAAGTCCGAACGCAGGAAGCAGGTCGCCCCCATCACCACGAACGCCGCCGATGCGACCAGGCGCAAGTCCATGCGCGCGGCGTATTTGCCGACCACGAAAGTCAGCAGTACCGGGATGATGCCCAGCGGCGCGGTGGCATAGCCGGCCCAGGTCGAGGTGTAGCCAAGGTTGCGCTGCAGCCATAGCGGCACCAGCAGGCCGATCGCGAAGAACGCCGCGTAAGCCAGTACCAGGGCCAGCGTGCCGGCGGTGAAGTTGCGGTGGCGGAACAGCTTCAGGTCGACGATCGGATCCTTGTCGGTCAGTTCCCAGATCAGGAAGATCGCGATATTGACCGCGGAAATGATGCTGGTGACGATGATGAAGGTGGAGTTGAACCAGTCCTCGTCATTGCCCTTGTCCAGCACGATCTGCAGCGCGCCGACGCCGATGATCAGGGTGATCAGGCCGACATAGTCGATCTTCGGCCGCTCGGTCTTTTCGACCCGGCCCTTCATCTGGCTCGCCACCACCATGCTGGCGAAGATGCCGATCGGCACGTTGATGAAGAAGATCCA
>DAIMGD010000098.1:0-8247 GCA_036724165.1 Rhodanobacter sp. | reverse complement strand
CACGACCAGGGCCTGCTGACCAGCGTCCGGCTGTGGACCCGCATCGATCGCGCCGCGGACGCCGGCCAGGCCGGCAGCATCAGCAAGCTGGCGGCATGGCTGCCGGCGGACGACAGTGCCAGTGCGCAACAGCTGGCGCTGGCATTGCGTGATCCGGCCGCTGCCCTGGCAGCGGCAACCAGCTGGCCGGATGCCTTGCGCCAGCGACAGGCCGCCACGCTGGCGCTGACCCGACTGGCGCGTCGCCAGTCCAGCAGCGCCGATGCGGCATGGCAGAACCTGCAGAACCACTTCAGCTTCAGCGAGCAGCAACGCGACCAGATCCTCTACGCACTGGCACTGTTCCATGCCACCGATTTCGATGCCGATGCACTGGCGCGGCTGATCGCGTTGCCGGCCGCCGCGCAAACCGACGCCAGCCGCGAATGGCGCGCGCGGGTGGCACTGGCGGCACAGGATTGGCCGGCGGTGCAGGCCGCGATCGCGGCGATGACCGCGACCCAGCAGCAGGATGGCGAGTGGCGCTATTTCCATGCCCGCGCGCTGGCCGCGCTGAACCACGGCGACGAGGCGCGCCAGCAATTCGCCAGCCTGGCGACCCAGCCCACCTTCTTCGGTTTCCTGGCCGCCGACCGGCTCGACCAGCCGTACGCGATCTGCCCGCTGCAACTGGCCGAGGATGCGTCGCGCGAACAGGCATTGCTGAACATGCCCGGCCTGCTGCGGGCGTTCGAGCTGTATGCGGTCGACCTGCCCAGGCTGGCGCGGCGCGAATGGACGCGCGCGCTGCAAAACAGCGATCAGGCCACGCTGCGGCTGGCGGCGGATCTGGCCAACCGGCGCGGCTGGTATGACCGCGCGGTGTTCACCCTGAGCAGCGGCGATGCGTTGCGGCTGTACGATCTGCGCTTCCCGCTGGCCAGCCAGGATGGGCTGGTGCCGCAGGCCGAGCAGGCCGGCATCGAACCGGCCTGGGCGTACGGCATCCTGCGCGCCGAAAGCGCCTGGATGAGCGATGCGCGTTCCGGCGCCGACGCGCGCGGCCTGATGCAGTTGCTGCCGGGCACCGCCGCGCTGGTAGCCAGCCGCAATGGCCTCAACTGGGGCGGCGGCGACACGCTGTACGACCCTGCCGTCAACATCACGCTCGGCACGCGCTACCTGGCCCAGCTGGCGGAGCGCTACAACGGCGCGCCGTGGCTGGCCAGCGCGGCCTACAACGCCGGCCCCAACCGGGTCGACCAATGGCTGGCCGCGCGTGGCACGCTGACGCCCGACCTGTTCGTCGCTACCATTCCGTTCAAGGAAACCCGCGAATACGTGGCGCGGGTGATGGCGTTCAGCGTGATCTACGATTGGCGGCTCAACGGCAACGCCGTGCCGCTTGCGACCCGCATGAGCGCGATCGGTCAGCCGTATGGACTGCCAAACGCCAGCACCGCGCGCAGGTCGATCGACTGTCCGGCGACCGAGCCGGTCAGCGCACCGGCCACCGCCTCCACGACGCCCACCGCGTCGCCCTGACTACCGCAACCTCCAGGATTGATCACCATGGCCGCGCAGAAACTCGTCATTCTCGGCGGCACCGGTTTCGTCGGCAGCCATCTGGTGCCACGACTGGCGGCCGATGGCCACCGCATCGTGCTGCTCAGCCGCAACCGCGAACAGCATCGCGCGCTCGGCGTACTGCCGCAGGTCAGCGTGCGCAGCGCCGACGTCTACAACGACGACGTGCTGCACGGTGAACTCGACGGCGCCGACGCGGTGATCAACCTGGTCGGCATCCTCAACCCCAGCGGCAAGCACACCTTCCAGCGCGCGCACGTGGAACTGACCCGCCGGCTGATCGTGGCCTGCCACGCCGGCGGCGTCGGCCGGCTGCACCAGATGAGTTCGCTGAAGGCCGGCCAGGGCCTGTCGCAATACCTGAAGACGCGCGGCGAGGCGGAGGCGCTGGTCAAGGCGTCGGGACTCGACTGGACCATCTACCAACCCAGCGTGATCTTCGGCGAAGGCGACGGTCTGGTCAGTCGCTTCGCCTCCTTGCTGCGGCGCATGCCGGTGCTGCCGCTCGCGCGCGCAAAGGCCCGCATGGCACCCACCTTCGTCGGGGACGTGGCCGAAGCGATCGCCCGTTGCGTCGGCAGCGACAAGCTCGGCCAGCGGCGCAGTTTCGAGCTGTACGGCCCCGAGGTGCTGACGCTGGGCGACATCGTGCACGCGATCCGCGACACCGCCGGCCTGCGCCGGTGGATCATCTCGCTGCCCGACAGCCTCGGCCGCCTGCAGGCGCAAGTCGCCGGCCTGCTGCCCGGCAAACCGTTCTCGCTCGACAACTTCCGCTCGCTGCGCACCGACTCGGTCGGCAAGACCGACGGCTACGCCGCCCTCGGCATCGTGCCGCAGCCGTTCACGCCGTGGCTGCCGCGATTGCTCGGCGGCTCGCCGCTGCAGCGGCGGCTGGATGAGGCGCGG
This sequence comes from Rhodanobacter sp., assembly GCA_036724165.1. Classification (GTDB taxonomy): domain Bacteria; phylum Pseudomonadota; class Gammaproteobacteria; order Xanthomonadales; family Rhodanobacteraceae; genus Rhodanobacter. Next base: position 5,772 of record DAIMGD010000098.1, on the reverse strand, counting down.
GCGGAGCGGCGCTGACTCTCGCCCGAATATTAATCTGCTGACCGCCGAGTCTTTAATCCAAATATGATGTCGCCATCACTTTGGAGTTTCAGTAGCGGCGAAAATATGATGGGTACGTCGCCAGGAGAATTGACATGCGCCGACTGCTTTCCATAACCGTATTTATTCTGCTATTTAATGTTTCGTCTAACAGCCATGCACAAGCATCGAAACATTGTGGCAAGTATGTAATTTCTAACTTGCCGCAGTGTATTGCGGACGATGTCTATGATGGTAAAGATGCAGATATGCCGCTTGGTGACGATTACCAGATGGCGTTGGAACTGTTGCGCGATAGCCATGGAAATACAGTGGTACCAAGCACAATTTCAGATATGTTGGAAGATATGCGGTTAATACTGCCGCATTGGTATCAAAATGCGCTACGCAGAAGTCGCAGCGAGAAAGAATGCGATGTCCAAGTAAATGGTCAATCTTACGCGATATTGTCAGCGAACTTGTTTTGGGTCGAGTGGAAACTAGATTCAACTGAGTCACCGCTACGAAAGCAGTTTAACGCAATCGGGATAAATTCAGAAAACGATATCGAGCAGGCTTTGGTTTTCGGCTTTTGCGAATACACAAAAAGTGGGAAGAAGAAAGCAATAGAGAAAATTACTTCGCGTGGATCCGCAACGTAATAACTGTCCCAACTTACCTCTGACCACTAGCCGCTGTGTTTCATGCCGCACCAGTATCGCGCCAGTCTCGGCAATTGCTCCTGCATTGCTCTACCTCGGGCATCCATGCCCTCGACCGTTCTGGTTAGTGCCGCGGTAGCACGGTAGGTTGGGGTGAGCTTGCGAACCCCGACAACCACGACGGCCAATGTTGGGCATCGCTGTGCTCAGCCCAACCTACCCGCTCCCCGATAAGCCATCTCCGCATGGCAGAATCCCCCCATGCAAACCTATCTGGTCGGCGGCGCGGTCCGTGACAAATTGCTGAATCGGTCGGTGGTCGATCACGACCATGTGGTGGTCGGCGCGATGCCGGATGAACTGCTGGCGCTGGGCTACAAGCCGGTGGGCAAGGATTTCCCGGTATTCCTGCATCCGCAGAGCGGCGAGGAATATGCGTTGGCGCGGACCGAGCGCAAGAGCGGGTACGGTTATCACGGCTTCGTGTTCCAGGCCGATGCGACGGTGACGCTGGAGCAGGATCTGGCGCGGCGCGACCTCACCATCAACGCGATTGCCGAAGATGCGCACGGCGTGCTGACCGATCCGTATCACGGCGTGCGCGATATCCAGGCACGCGTGCTGCGGCATGTGTCGCCGGCCTTCGTCGAGGATCCGGTGCGCGTGCTGCGCGTGGCGCGTTTCGCCGCGCGTTTTGCGCCGCTGGGTTTCACGATAGCCGACGAGACAATGGCGCTGATGCGACAGATGGTGCGCGACGGCGAAGTCGATCACCTGGTGCCCGAACGCGTATGGGCGGAAACGCGCAAGGCGCTGACTGAAGCGCAGCCGTCGGCATTCCTGCGCGTGCTGCGCGCATGCGGCGCGCTGGCGGTGCTGTTTCCCGAGATCGATGCGCTGTACGGCGTGCCGCAGCGTGCCGAGTTCCATCCGGAGATCGACACCGGCATGCATCTGGAGATGGTGCTGGACGCGGCGGCACGGATCGCACCGGGCGATGACCTGGTCGGCTTCTGCGCGCTGGTGCACGACCTCGGCAAGGCGTTGACGCCGGCCGACGAACTGCCACGCCATGTCGGTCACGAGCATCGCGGCGTGGCGCCGCTGCGCGTGCTCGCGGCGCGTCTGAAAGTGCCGACCGAATACGCCGCGCTGGCCGAGCAGGTCTGTCGCGAGCATCTGAATGCGCATCGCGCGTTCGAGCTGAAGCCGGCCACCGTGCTGAAGTTGCTCGGTGCACTGGATGCGCTGCGTCGAGCCGAGCGGCTGGACGCTTTCCTGGCCGCCTGCGAGGCCGACAAGCGCGGCCGGCTGGGGCATGAAAACGACGCCTATCCGCAGGCCGATTACCTGCGCCGGGCGCGCGCCGCCGCCGCCGCGGTGAAGGCCGCGGCGTTCGTCGAGCAGGGATGGTCCGGCCCGGCGATCGGCAAGGCGATGGAGACGGCGCGCATCCATGCGATTGCCGCATTGAAAACTGAACATTCAAGCGGCCCGATCGTTGTATAAAGCTGCGCTAACCGACGCCCGCACCGGGCGCTGATCGACCCACTCTCTGGAGCTGCCCGTGCCGCGTGCCTTCACCACGGTCTCACCGCTGCGTCAGCGTTTCCGCCCGCTGCTGTGGCTGGCCATCACGTTCCTGGCGATCTCCTTCGTCACCCGCGTGGCGCTGCTGGTCATGTCCGGTCACGAGGTGACGCACAGCCTGTCGAACCTGCTGTATGCGTTCGGCGTCGGGCTGGGCTACGACCTGGTCACGTTCATCTACGTGGCATGGCCGATGGTGCTGTTCCTGTGGCTGGTGCCGGCACGGCGTGCGCGGGTTTCCGGGATCGGCCAGTGGCTGCTGTACCTGCTCGGCATGGCGCTGTTGTATGCGATTTGCCTGTTCGCGCTGCATGCGCTGTGGCATCTGCAGCTGCACGAGGCGTGGCCGATCGTGGTGCTGTTCCTGTTCTTCCTGCCGATGCCGGCGCTGGCCTATTCGGCACGCAGCGGCCAGTGGGCGATGTACGTGATGGGCCTGGTGCTGCTGTACGGGCTGTTTTTCGTGGCGGCGTCCGAGCTGGTGTTCTGGAACGAATTCAGCGTGCGCTTCAATTTCATCGCGGTGGACTATCTGGTCTACACCAACGAGGTGATCGGCAACATCCAGGAATCCTACCCGATCGGTCGCTGGCTGACGATGCTGATGGTGCTGGCGCTGGTGGTCTTCATGCTGAGCAGGCGCGGCCTGCGCACGCGCGACGCCGGCAGCCGCTTCTGGCAACGCGGCAAGCTGGTGCTGCTGTGGCTGGTGCTGACCGTGCTTTCGCTGTTCGCGGTGAACGGCGGCATGAAGGACCGCACCGGCAACAACTACGTCAACGAGCTGGCTGGCAATGGCATCTACCAGTTCTTCGCCGCGTTCCGCAGCAGCCATCTCGATTACGCGAAGTTCTACCGGACGCTTCCGGACGACCAGGCCTTCCGCATCGTGCGCGACAACCTGAAGACGCCGGATGCGAGCTTCATCAGCGATGATCCGCAGGACCTGACCCGGGCGATCCGCCATGCCGGTCCGGAAAAGCATCTCAACGTGGTGCTGATCAGCGTGGAGAGCCTGTCCGGCGACTACCTGGGCACCTTCGGCAACACCGAGCACATCACGCCGTTCCTGGATTCACTGGTCGGCCAGAGTGTTTTCTTCGACAACCTCTACGCCAACGGCACGCGCACCGTGCGCGGACTGGAGGCACTGTCGCTGTCGGTGCCGCCGACCCCGGGCGACTCGCTGATCCGCGAGCACCACAACGAAAACCTGTTCTCGCTGGCCAGCATCTTCAACGACCGCGGCTACCAGTCGGACTTCGTCTACGGCGGCTACGGCTACTTCGACAACATGAACTACTTCTTCGGCCACAACGGCTACCGCACGGTGGACCGCAGCGACATCGCGAAGGATGCGGTGATCCACAGCCAGAACGTGTGGGGCGTGTCCGACGAGGATCTGTACACGCTGGCGCTGAAGCAGATGGACGACGCGCAGGCCGGCGGCAAGCCGTTCTTCCTGCACATCATGACCACCTCCAACCACCGGCCGTACACCTACCCCGCCAACCGGGTGACGCAGATCGAACCGTCGCGTCCCGGCGCGGTGGCGTATACCGACTGGGCGATCAAGGATTTCATCCAGCGTGCGCGCAGCAAGCCGTACTTCGACAACACCGTGTTCGTGATCACCGCCGACCACTGCGCCTCCAGCGCCGGCAAGACCGCGATACCGATCAACCACTATCACATCCCGCTGTGGATCTATTCGCCGAAGAACTTCCCGCCGCAGCGCGTGCACGCCTTGATGGGCCAGCTGGACATCCCGCCGACCCTGCTCGGCATGCTCAACTTCAGTTACCACACGCGCTTCTTCGGCCAGGACGTTTTCCAGCTGCCGCCCGGTGACGGCCACGCCATGCCGGGCACCTACGAAAAGCTCGGCTACCTGCGCCATGACGTGCTCACCGTGCTGGAGCCGCAGCGCAAGCTGGAACAGATGAAGCCGGACTACGCCAGCGGCGATGCCACGCCGATCAAGCCGGTGGACCAGGCCATGGTCGACCAGGCGGTCGCCTACTACCAGGTCTCCAGCGAGCAGTTCAAGCGCGGCCAGCTGGCGCGCCGGCCGCAGGATTCGACCCCGGTGCAGGCGCTGCCGGCAGCCGCGACCTCGGTACCCGCGTCCTCAACATCGGTGCCTGCGCCTGCCAGCTCGGCGGCCACGCCCGCCGCCGCCGGCTCGGTCGGCTCAGCCGCCACGCCAACGCATTAATCCACGTTCCACCCTCGCCAGTACGCTGGCGAGCGGGGTGCGCAGCAACGGCAATGCGATCAGGATGCCGATGCCGTCGGCGAGCACGTCGAACGCATCGGCATCGCGCGGCGGGCACAGCCATTGCGCGAACTCGATGAATATACCGAACGCCAGGCAACCCAGCGCCGCCCAGCCGCGCGCGCGCCGACTGCGATAGACATTGCCCCACCAGCCCATCAGGCAGGTGAAGGTGAAGGCATGCAGCAGCTTGTCGCCGCAGGGAAAATCCAGCGCGAGGCCGGGATCCGGACGCAAGGCCATCCACAGCGTCCAGGCCATGATCGTGCCGCCGAGCGCCACCCACCATGGATGCGCATGCAGCCGTCCAGACGGCCAAACCGTCGCGCCTGCGCTCAAAGCCGTCCGCTCTGATCGGCGGCCAGCAATGCCGCCGACAGCGGCAGCACATCGAGGCCGCGGGCCAGCAGCATCGCCTGAAAGCGCTCGCCCATCTGGTCGGGCAACATCAGTTTCTTCACCTGTTGCGCCAGCCGGTAGCGGCTGTGTTCGTCGGTGAGCTGCGCCTGCGCGTGCTCGAACACGTCCTGCAGGCCCGCACCGATCAGGAACTGCGCCTGCGGCAGGTACGCCGCCACGCCGAAGCCGGCGCTGTTGCCGGCTTCGGCCAGCGCGGTGAAGTCGACCGAGGCGGTGAGGTCGTTCAGACCCGGCAGGTAGAACGGATCGTTGTGCGCGTGATGCCGGTAATGCGCCATCAGCGTGCCGTCATCGCGCTCGGGCAGGTAGAACTCGCGGCGCACATAACCGTAATCGACGAACAGCATCACTCCGGCGCTGAGTGAACTCGCCACCGCCTGGATCCAGTACGGCAGCTGCGGCAGGATTTCCGTGCGATAGCCATCGACGAAGTCGGCACCCAGATCGCGCTCGACATGCCGCACGGCCCCGGCCACCAGCGCGTCGGCCGGGCGATCGACGCGCAGCAGACGACCTTCGCCATCCAGCGCCACATGCTCCTCGCAGACTTCGCCGCCGCGCAGCGTGAAACGCGTGGCCGGCAGCGCGTCGATCACCTCGTTGGCAAACAGCACGCCGCGCCAATCCTGCTCGGGCGGACGATCCAGCCATTGCACGCGGGCGTTGAGTGCCACCGGGAGATTCGCACGCAGCCGCTGCTGCTGGCGCTGGCGCAGGTCGGCGCTCGGTTCGAGGATCAGATACTGCCGCGGCAGCGTATCGCTGGCGGCCAGCGCATGCAGCGCCGCTTCGGCAAACGCGCCG
>DAIMGD010000097.1:0-8266 GCA_036724165.1 Rhodanobacter sp. | reverse complement strand
CGCCATAGGCGGCCCCCGCCTTCTTGCCCAGCACGATGTACAACGCCCAGCCCACGCCGGCGGCCAGCGCGTACATCACGCCCACCGGATCGAGCGCCCGCATCTGCCCGCGCAGCGGCAGCAACAGGGCCAGCCCTGCCACCACCAGCGCGATCCAGATGAAGTCGAGCAACCGGCGCGAGCCGAACAGCGCCAGCGCCAGCGGCCCGGTGAATTCCAGCGCCACCGCGATGCCCAGCGGGATCGTGCGCAACGACATGTAGAACACCAGGTTCATCGCGCCCATCGAGAGGCCATAGCCCCAGAGCGCGCGCCAGTCGCGTCCTCTGCCCGACCGGCGCCATGGCCGCCGCCACAGCAGCAGGATCAGCGCGCTGAAGCCCAGCCGATAGGCGGTGGCACCCTGCGCACCGACCTGCGGGAACAGATGCTTGGCCAGCGACGCGCCGCACTGGTACGAGACCATGCTGATCAACAGCATGCCGACCGCGAGCGCGAGCGGAGCAACGGTGGAACGTGATGACATGAGCGCAGCCGCGACGGGAGAACGGTGCGCCCATGATGCCCGCAGGCCCGGACGAAACCCACCATGCAGAGCTTCTCGCTGTCGCCATTGCTGACAGCGTGTGACAGTAATGCTCGACACGACACGCGGTTGATGCAGGGAAGTCCAGGCTCCCGCAGCCAGATCCGCCATCAAGAAGGCGTTTCAAAAGTGGATTGACACCCTCTTCTCTCAGCCGTTGCCCCGCACCCGCATCGTCAGCCCCTTCAGGAAATTCCGCTGCAGCTGATCGCCGCACAGCCGGAAATTCTGGTGGTCGGGCTGGCGGAACAGTGCGCCGAGTTCGGGCTTGGGAATCGGGAAGCCGGCAGCCGAAACGAGCTGAAGTCGTTGGCGGTGTCAGCGGCATTCAAAGAGTGCTCTAGCCTGAGCCGACTGCTGCTCATCACTACGATTCCGTTGCGGCTGTTTTCGACACCAAGGTCATGGATCGTGCAAAAAACACCGTCTGCCTACTTGACTGGACCCGCCTCCATCTGGGCTATGATGACCTTGTCATGCGCAAGCGCCTTCACATCAGCCGTCGCCGCCGTGTCCTTTGGACCGGGATCGTGCTGTTTTGCCTGTTGTTCCAGCAACTGGCCATGGCAGCCTATGTCTGTACATTGCCCACCGCGCCGACCGACATCGTCATGACAGGCGATTGTGCGGCCATGGGTATGAGCTCTTCGGCCAAGACGCCAACTCCGCATCAGGCAAGTACGGATCCGCGCTGCGCGGAACATTGCGCCAGCAATACAGCGTCGGCGCATGATGCACGTCTGCCGACGGTTCCTCCGCTCCTGTTCGCCTCCGCATCACCCACGGCGCTGGGAACCATCGCGCATGCACCTGACCAGGTCGCCCTGCCGAACACGGCTCTGCATCGCCCCGACCCACCGCCCACGTTGCGATTCTGCTCCCTGTTGATTTAGCCCCCCATCGTTAGCCGTCCATCGCCGTGCACGCGCGGCTGTGTGGGTTTTCGATTGGAGCTCAATATGTTTCCCCGTCTGTTTGATGTTCGCGCCGGTTCGGTGCGATATGTGCGTTGGCCGCTGCTGGCTGCCGCGCTGCTTTTCGTTTCATCGGTATGGGCGCATAGCCCTACCACGCTGACGCTCGACGCAGCCATGCATCAGGCGGTCGAGCACGCACCGATGCTGGAAGCGCGTCGCGCCCAGTCGGAATCGGCCCGGCAGGAAGCTGCCCGTGCGGGTGCGTTGCCCGATCCCCAGCTCACTGTCGGTATCGACAATCTGGCCGTGCAGGGGCCGGGTGCGTTTACCGCCGGCGGCGACAGCATGACCATGCGCACCGTCGGGATCAGCCAAGCACTGCCATCGCGCAGCAAGCGGCAGGCCGAACGGGCGTTGGGCAGTGCCAATGCCGATTTGGCAGCCTCATCGGAAGTGGCAACCGTCTTGTCGATTCAACAGCAGGTGGCCGATGCCTGGATCACCGCGTGGGGCGCGTACCACGAAGCCATGATGCTGCAGTCCATGCGTCAGGCGTGGACGGAAGACGTGGCCGTGGCGAAAGCGCGACTACGAGGTGGCACCGGCAGTGCGGCGGAAGTACTCGCTGTTCGCATGGCGTCCCTCGATCTGGAAAACCACATCGATGAGGCGAACGCACGCGAAGCTCAGGCCCGCGCAAGCCTTGCGCGTTGGCTGGGGTTGCCGACCGATCAACCATTGGCGGATGCACCGGACTTTGCGGTGCTGCCGTATGACGAAGTGTCCTTGCTGGCCAGCCTCGATCGTCAGGGCAATCTGCTGGGATGGCCGGCCCGTGAGCAGGCCGCCGAGGCGGCCCTTGCTGCCGCACGCGCCGACAAGCATCCCGAATGGAGCGTGGGCATGAACTACGGCTCCCGCGTGCGCGGCTTGTCCGACATGGTGTCGCTGCAAGTCGGTGTGAGCCTGCCGCTGTTCACCCGCAACCGGCAGGATCGGGGTATCTCCGCCCGTGCGGCTGACCTTGATGCAGTTCACGCCGAGCAAGATGACGCCCGCCGCCAGCAAACCGAGGCTATCCAGTCCGCTTGGGCACAATGGCAATCACTCGGCCAGCAAGTGCGCCGACACCGTGATGAGTTGCTCCCGTTGGCCAATGACCGCGTAGCCCTGGCGCTCGCCGCGTACCGCGGTGGTGGTGACATCCAGCCCTTGCTGGAAGCCCGGCGCGATGAGATTGCCCACCACACCGACTACGCCCGCATGCAAACGGAGTACGGCCGTGCCTGGGCGGCACTGGCCTATCTGTTACCCACCTCGGAGACGACGCCATGAAGCGCGCATTGATGATGCTCACCGCCGCGTCGCTGGCGTTCGTATTGCTCCTGGTCGGCTATCTCAGCGGCCGCGAGCACTCGACGGCATCGCCGACCAACACTGCCGCATCCTCACCTGAAGATGGCGGTAAAAAAGTCCTGTACTGGTACGACACGATGGCGCCCCAGCAGCACTTCGACAAGCCGGGCCTGTCGCCGATGGGCATGCAGATGGTGCCCAAATATGCTGATAAGCGGCTGGCCGACGAAGGCGCCGCCAAGGATGTGGTCCGGATCGATTCGGCGACGGTGCAGAACCTGGGTGTACGTACCGTATCGGTCGAGCGTCGCGTACTGGCCTCCGCGATTCGGGTACCAGGCACGGTCACGTGGGATCTGCGGCAGGCCACCACGATCAGTGCGCGGGTCGACGCCGTCATTGACAAGCTCGATGTGCGTGCGCCGTACACGAAGGTCGCTGCCGGTGCGCCGCTGGCCGAGCTGCTTGCTCCGCAATGGAACAGCGCGCTGGCCGAATACGACGCGCTCCAACACGCACAGTCGGCCGACGCGAAAGACCTGCGCGCTGCCGCGCGGGAACGTCTGCGGGTGCTGGGCCTGACGCCGGCAGATATCCAGTCGTCGCGTCATGGCTCAGGTGCATCGATCACCCTGCATACACCGCAGGCAGGTGTCGTCACGACACTGGACGTGCGTGAGGGCCAGCGGGTTACCGCAGGCCAGACCCTGATGACCTTGAACGGTCTGTCCACGGTGTGGGTCGAAGCGGCACTGCCGCAAACCGCAGCCAGTACGGTGCGAAGTGGCACGCCAGTCACCGTCACGGTCGATGCGCTGGCGGGACGAGCGTTTCGCGGCAGCGTGGAAACCCTGCTGCCGGAGATCGATGCGATGACGCGCACGCAGCGTGCGCGCATCGTGCTCGACAATTCCGACGACGCCTTGAGTCCCGGCATGTTCGTCAGCGTGCAGCTCAACCCGGCCCGGGGCGAGGCCGTGCCGGTGGTGCCCGATGACGCGCTGATCGCCACCGGCAGCCAGACGCGGGTGATCGTCGCCGAAGATGGTGGACACTTCCGGGCCATCGCCGTGCATACCGGGCGTTCGGCCGGCGGCTATACCGAAGTACGCAACGGCCTCACGGGCGGCGAACAGGTCGTGGTCTCGGGCCAGTTCCTGATCGATTCCGAAGCCAGCCTGTCAGGTGCGCTGGAACGCTTGAATGATCACACCGCCGCACCGGCGCCCGCCGCGAGTGCGCCGATGTCCGGCATGCCCATGGGAGACGGGCGATGATCGGCGCCCTGATCCGTGCCGCGATCGCGCATCGTGTCTTCGTGTTGCTGGCCGCGCTGGCGCTCGCACTGGCCGGTGTGTTCGCGGCGTTGCACACGCCGGTCGACGCGCTGCCGGATCTGTCGGACACCCAGGTAATCATCCGCACCAGCTACCCGGGCCAGTCGCCACAAGTCGTCGAGGATCAGGTCACCTATCCGCTGGCGACCACCATGCTGTCGGTACCCGGCGCCAAGGTCGTTCGTGGCTATTCGTTCTTCGGCGACTCCTACGTCTACGTATTGTTCGACGACAGCACCGATCTGTATTGGGCGCGCTCACGCGTGCTGGAGTATCTGAGCCAGGCCCGCAACAGTCTGCCGGCCGATGTCACGCCCACGCTCGGCCCGGATGCGACCGGGTTGGGCTGGGTCTACGAATACGCACTGGTCGATCGCACCGGCCAGCACGACATCGGCCAGCTACGCGCGCTGCAGGACTGGTTCCTGCGCTTTCAGTTGAAGACCGTGCCGGACGTCGCCGAGGTGGCCAACCTCGGCGGGATGGAGCGCGCGTGGCAGATCGTGCCCGATCCGCAGGCACTGGCGGCACGCGGCATCACCGTGGAGCAGTTGGTCGAGGCAATCCGCTCCGCCAATGGCGCCAACGGCGGTTCGGTGATCGAGCAAGGCGAGGCGGAGCTGATGGTGCGCAGCGAGGGCTATCTGAAAAGCCGCGAGGGCTTCGAGAACGTGCCGATCACCGCCAACGCCGGCGGTGTGCCGGTGCTGCTGCGCGATGTGGCGACGGTACGGCGCGGACCCACGTTTCGTCGCGGCGTCACCGAACTGGATGGCCAGGGTGAAGTCGCCGGTGGCGTGATCGTGCTGCGCACCGGCAAGAACGCCAAGGCCGCGATTGCCGCGGTAAAGGCCAAGCTGACCGAGCTCAAGCGCAGCCTGCCGCCCGGCGTCGAGATCGTGCCGACCTACGATCGCTCGCAGCTGATCGACGCGGCAGTGGAAAACGTCTGGGGCAAGCTGCTGGAGGAGTTCCTTGTTGTTGCGCTGGTTTGCGTGCTGTTCCTCGGCCATCTGCGTTCCGCGCTGGTAGCGGTGATCACGTTGCCGCTAGGTGTGCTGGCAGCCTTCATCGTGATGGACCTGCAGGGCGTGTCGGCGAACCTGATGTCGCTAGGTGGCATTGCGATCGCCATCGGCGCCATGGTCGATGCGGCGATCGTGATGATCGAGAACACTCACAAGCATCTGGAACATTGGCGCGAGGCAAACGACGGTCATGAACCGCTGGGCGCGGAGCGATGGTCGTTGATCGCCGAGTCCGCCGCCGAAGTGGGACCAGCGTTGTTCGTGAGCCTGCTGATCATCGCGCTGTCGTTCGTGCCGGTGTTTGCGCTGCAGGGGCAGGAAGGCAAGCTGTTCAAACCGCTGGCCTTCACCAAGACCTACGCGATGGCGGCTGCAGCGGCCCTCGCCGTGACCCTGGTACCGGTATTGATGGGCTACCTGGTGCGTGGTCGCATCCGTGCCGAGCGTGACAACCCGCTCAATCGCGGCTTGATGCGTGGTTATCGGCCGATCCTCGAAGCCGTACTGCGCCATTCGAAGATGACGTTGCTGCTGGCTGGCTTGCTGCTGCTCACCGCGCTGATTCCGCTCAGCCAACTCGGCAGCGAGTTCATGCCTGCGATGGACGAAGGTACCCTGTTGTACATGCCCACCGCGTTGCCGGGCTTGTCAGCCGGCAAGGCGTCGCAGTTGTTGCAGCTCACCGATCGCATGATCAAGACCGTGCCGGAAGTCGCGCATGTATTCGGCAAGGCGGGGCGCGCCGAAACCGCCACCGACCCTGCGCCCATGGAGATGTTCGAGACCACCATTACCTTCAAGCCGAAGGACCAGTGGCGACCCGGCATGACGATGGCGAAGATCAAGGCGGAACTGGACAGGGCCGTGCACGTGCCGGGACTGACGAACCTGTTCGTACCGCCGATCCGCAACCGTATCGACATGCTGTCCACCGGCATCAAGAGCCCCATCGGTATCAAGGTGCTGGGTACTGATCTGGCCACGATGCAGGCTGTGGCTGATCGCATCGAAACGGTGGCGCAGACCGTGCCCGGCGTCAGCTCGGCGATTGCCGAGCGCCCGACCAGCGGCCGCTACGTCGACGTGCACATCCGCCGCGATGATGCGGCACGCTACGGATTGACGCAGGAACGCGTGCAGCAACTGATCGCGACCGTCGTGGGCGGCGATCCGATCGGGCAGACCGTCGAAGGACGCGAGCGCTATCCCATCGTGGTGCGCTACCCGCGTGCCGAGCGTGATTCGATCGAGTCACTGCGGCAGCTACCGATCGTCACCGCCAACGGGACACAGATCACGCTTGGCCAAATCGCCGACATTACCATCGAGGCAGGACCGTCGATGCTGAAAAGCGAGGACGGCCAGCTGGCCACCTATGTCTACGTCGATACGGCCGGCAGCGATCTGGGCACGGTGGTCGCCAACCTGCAACACGCGGTGGCGCAGCAGGTGAGGTTGCCGCCAGGCACCACGGTGGCTTGGTCCGGCCAGTTCGAGTATCTGGCCAGTGCCATGCAACGGCTCAAACTGGTGGTGCCGATCGCGCTGGTAATCATCTTTCTGCTGATCTACGCCGTGTTCCGGCGCGTGAGCGAGGCGGCGCTGATCATGGCCAGCGTGCCGCTGGCACTGGTCGGCGGCCTGTGGCTGATCTGGCTGCTCGGTCACGCGGTGTCGGTGGCCACGATCATCGGCTTCATCGCGTTGGCCGGCGTCGCCGCCGAATTCGGCGTGGTGATGCTGCTGTATCTACGCCAGGCGTGGGACCACCAACTCGCCTTGAATCCGCACGCCGGCATCGACGAACTTGATGCGGCCATTCGCGAAGGTGCCGTGCAACGCGTGCGACCCAAGGCGATGACCGTCGCCGTGATCCTCGCCGGCCTGGTTCCGATCCTGCTCGGCCACGGTGCCGGCTCGGAGGTCATGCAGCGCATCGCCGCCCCGATGATCGGCGGCATGCTCACGGCGCCGTTGCTGTCCATGCTGGTCATCCCCGCCGCATTCCGTCTGTTGGTCCTGCACCGAATGTGTCGAGCCGATCAGACGAACATCGCCTTTGACTCCAACCCGCAAGGAAGCTGATGCATGAAGAAGCACCTCATCACCCTCGCATGGGCCTGCACCCTGCTGGCCGCACCCGCTTTCGTTGTCACCCAGCAGATGGATCCCAACGTGCCCGGCATGCAGCACGACGTCGAGGCAGCTGACGCGCAAGGAGTGGGTGTGGTCAAAGTGATCGACACCGCCAAGGGCACCATCACCCTCCAACATGAAGCCATCACCGCGATCGCCTGGCCAGCGATGACGATGCCGTTCGAGGTCGCTTCGCCGGATCTTCTCAAGGTTCCCAAGGTCGGTGACAAGGTGAAGTTCATCCTGCACACAGCCGGCTTGGCCAGCACGATGACATCGATCACGGTGCAACACTAAGCAGACGTATGGCCCACGACGTGAGGCGCTCACACGTCATGGGCTGTGCGAGCGATGTACGCTGGCGCTGGCACTCACCTGCATCAGAGAAGCTTGCTTGATCCACCATGGCAAAAAATCATGACGATTCAACCCGTTTTGCAGAGCACGCTGACCTGTCCGCATTGCGGCCATCAGGCCACCGAGACCATGCCGACCAATGCTTGTCAGTTTTTCTACGACTGCGCGGATTGCGGCGAACTGTTACGGCCGAAAGCCGGTGACTGCTGCGTGTTCTGCTCCTACGGCAGCGTGCCATGTCCGCCGATACAGCAGCAGAAGTCCTGCTGCAGATAGCCTCACGCATCGCAATGTATGCTTTTGACCCGAAGCGGACATTCCAAAAGTGAATTAACGCCTTCTTCTCTCAGCCGTTACCGCGCACCCGCATCGTCAGTCCCTTCAGAAAATTCCGCAGCAGCTGATCGCCGCACAATTTGAAATTCTTGTGGGCAGGCTGGCGGAACAGCGCGCTGAGCTCCGGCTTGGAGACGGGGAAGCCGGCACTTTCGAGGATCTGGTGCATGTCGACGTCCTTCAGCTCGAACGCCACGCGCAGCTTCTTCAGCA
>DAIMGD010000096.1:0-8305 GCA_036724165.1 Rhodanobacter sp. | reverse complement strand
TGTTCCTGATCGCCGGTCCCTGCGTGGTCGAGTCGGAGCAGCTGCAGATCGACACCGCCGGCACGCTGAAGGAAATCACCAGCCGGCTCGGCATCCACTTCATCTTCAAGTCGAGCTTCGACAAGGCGAACCGCTCCTCGGGCGAGAGCTTCCGCGGACCGGGGCTGGAAGAGGGCCTGCGCATCCTGTCCGAAGTGAAGAAGCAGCTTGGCGTGCCACTGCTCACCGACGTGCACGAATACACCCCGATGGATGAAGTGGCCTCGGTGGTCGACGTGTTGCAGACGCCGGCGTTCCTGTGCCGGCAGACCGACTTCATCCAGAAGGTCGCGCGCGCCGGCAAGCCGGTGAACATCAAGAAGGGTCAATTCCTGGCGCCGTGGGACATGAAGCATGTGGTGGCGAAGGCCAAGGCCGTCGGCAACGACGACATCATGGTGTGCGAGCGCGGCGCCAGCTTCGGTTACAACAACCTCGTTTCGGACATGCGCTCGTTGAGCGTGATGCGCGATACCGGTTGCCCGGTGGTGTTCGACGCCACCCACTCGGTGCAGCTGCCAGGCGGCCAGGGCGCCACCTCGGGCGGTCAGCGCGAGTTCGTGCCGGTGCTGGCACGCGCGGCCGTGGCGGTCGGCGTGGCCGGGTTGTTCGCCGAGACGCATCCGGACCCGAGCAAGGCGCTCAGCGATGGCCCGAATGCGTGGCCGCTGGGCAAGATGGAAGCGCTGCTGGAAACGCTGCTGGAACTGGACGCCGTGACCAAGCGGCACGGTTTCCTGGAGCAAACGGTTTCCTGAGTTACCGGGCGCAGCGATGCGCTCTTTCACTATCACCACCACAATCGCAACGGACACCGCATGAGCACTCAGATCACCCGCATCCACGCCCGTGAAATCCTCGACTCGCGCGGCAATCCCACGCTGGAAGCCGAAGTCACTCTGGCTGGCGGCGGCTTCGGCCGCGCTGCGGTGCCGAGCGGGGCCTCGACCGGTTCGCGCGAGGCGGTCGAGCTGCGCGACGGCGACAAGTCCCGTTACGGCGGCAAGGGCGTGAAGAACGCGGTGGCGAACGTCAACAGCACGATCGCCGATGCACTGAAGGGTTTCGACGCAGCCGACCAGAAGGGTCTGGACGCGAAGCTCATCGCGCTGGACGGCACGCCGAACAAGAGCAAGCTGGGCGCGAATGCGCTGCTCGGTGTTTCGATGGCGGCGGCACATGCGGTGGCCGCGTCGCGCGACGAGCCGCTGTGGAGCTATCTGTCCAGTTTCAATGCTGCCGGCGGCAAGCCCGGTGCGCTGCCGGTGCCGATGATGAACATCATCAACGGTGGCGAGCACGCCGACAACAATATCGACGTGCAGGAATTCATGGTGTTGCCCGTGGGCATGCCAAGCTTCGCCGAGGCGCTGCGCGCCGGCGCCGAGATCTTCCACGCCCTGAAGAGCGTGTTGAAAGGTCGCGGCCTGAGCACCTCGGTGGGCGATGAAGGCGGCTTTGCGCCGAACCTGCGCTCCAACATCGAAGCGCTCGACACCATCCTCGAGGCGATCAGCAAGACCGGTTACAAGATCGGCAGCGAGATCCTGCTCGGCCTGGATGCGGCCAGCTCGGAGTTCTACAAGAACGGCAAGTACGACCTGGCCGGTGAAGGCAAGCAGTACAGCTCGGCCGAATTCGTCGACCTGCTTGCCGGCTGGGCGAAGCAGTATCCGATCATCAGCATCGAAGATGGCATGGATGAAGGCGACAGCAGTGGCTGGAAGCTGCTGACCGAGCGACTCGGCAAGGACATCCAGCTGGTTGGCGACGACAACTTCGTCACGAATCCGACGATTTTCCGTCGGGGCATCGACGCGGGGATCGCCAACGCGATCCTGATCAAGGTCAACCAGATCGGTACCTTGTCCGAAACGCTGGAAACCATTGCGATGGCCGATGCAGCGAAGTACGCGGCCATCATCTCGCATCGCTCCGGCGAAACCGAGGACACCACGATTGCCGATATCGCGGTGGCGACCACGGCGACCCAGATCAAGACCGGCTCGCTCTGCCGCAGCGACCGCGTGGCGAAGTACAACCAGCTGCTGCGCATCGAGGAGCAGCTCGGGACCGCCGCGCGCTACGCCGGCCGCGATGCGTTTCCCAACCTGACCCGCCTGCCCGGCTGAGCGGGAAGATCGCCGACCCATGTTGCGCTGGATCGCCCTGATTCTGGTTCTCCTCCTGATCGGACTGCAGCTTAAACTGTGGTCCGGCAACGGCAGCATGCATGAAGTCGACAGCTTGCGCGTGGCGGTGAAAAAGCAGGCTGACGAAAACGCGAAGCTGCTGCAGCGCAATCAGGCACTGGGCGCGGATGTGCTCGATCTCAAGCATGGTGATCAGGCCGTCGAGGCGCGCGCGCGCACCGAGCTGGGCCTGATCAAGCCGGGCGAGACGTTCTATCAGGTGGTCGAACCGCCGGCCCACGCCGGCAGCGCGGTGCTGCCGGCGGCCACATCCATTGGCTCGCCATGAGCGTGCCGAAGCTGTGGTGTGTGGTGCCGGCCGCCGGACGCGGCACCCGGGTCGGTGGTGATTGCCCCAAGCAGTACCTGCCGCTGGCCGGGCGCCCGCTGATCCGTCATACGCTGGAACGACTCGCCATGCATCCGCAGGTCGCTGGCCTGCTGGTGACGCTGCACGCCACGGACACGCACTGGACCTCGCTCGATGAACTCAACGGCAAGCCGGTATTCACCGCGCTGGGCGGGGCCGAGCGGAGCGATTCCGTGCTGGCCGGTCTCGACGCATTGCCTGCCGCGGTAGCTGCCGGCGATTTCGTGCTGGTGCACGATGCGGCGCGCCCCTGTGTGCGCAAGGCAGACATCAGCCGGTTGATCGAACGGGGTATCGCCGCAGGTGGCGGCCTGCTGGCTGCGCCGCTGCGCGATACGCTCAAGCGTGCCGATGCCTGCGCGCGCAGTCTTGCCACCGAATCACGCGACGAGCGCTGGCGTGCGTTCACCCCGCAGCTGTTCCGGCGTGGCGAGTTGACGTCCGCCTTGCGTGAAGCGGCACGGCGCGGTGTGAAAGTCAGCGATGAGGCGATGGCGATGGAGCTGGCCGGGTTCGCGCCGTTGCTGATCGAGGGTGCCGAGGACAATATCAAGGTGACCACGGCGGCGGATTTCGCGCTGGCCGAATTTCTGCTGGAGCGCACCGTTTGATGAGGGCAATCACATGATGCGCATCGGTACCGGCTTCGACGTGCATGCGTTTGGCGAGGGCGACCACGTCATGCTTGGTGGCGTGCGCATCGCGCATGGCAAGGGCGTGATCGCGCATTCGGACGGTGACGTGGTGATCCATGCGCTGTGCGACGCGATCTTCGGCGCGCTGGCGCTAGGCGATATCGGCATCCATTTTCCGCCGACCGATGCGCGCTGGCGTGGCGCCGACAGCCGCCAGTTCCTGCGCCATGCAGCGTTGCTGATGGCACAGCATGGCTATGCGCTGGGGAATGCCGATGTCACGGTGATTGCTGAGGCGCCGAAAGTCGGCCCGCATGTCTTGGCCATGCGCGAGCGCCTCGCCGCCGACCTGGACAGCGAGATCGGCCGCATCAGTGTCAAGGCCACCACCACCGAGAAGCTTGGTTTCATCGGGCGCGGCGAGGGCATCGCTGCCCAGGCCTGTGTCTTGCTGGAGCGGCGCTGAGCGCTGCCCGTCCCCTCTGAATGCCGGCGTGACCGGTGGAGTGTCATGTCCGAATCCGAATCTGCGCAGGCTCCGCTTCCGTGGGCTTACGGTGCGCCGCCGTTGCAGGCGCAGTTGCGCAGCACGCCGGAAGATTTCCGGGTCGAGGAAATCCTCGGTTATGACGCCGATGGCTTGGGCGAGCATGTGCTGCTGTGGGTGGAGAAACGCGGTGCGAATACCGACTGGGTCGCCCGTGAGTTGGCGAAGTTCGCCGGCGTCGCCCCGGTCGCGGTGGGCTATGCCGGCATGAAGGATCGCCACGCGGTCACCCGGCAGACGTTCTCGGTGCAGCTGGCTGGCAAGCCCGACCTGGACTGGTCGCTGTTTCCGCATCCGGAAGTGAAGGTGCTGGCGGCGACGCGGCACTCGCGCAAGCTCAAGCGTGGCGCGTTGCGCGGCAATCGTTTCGTGCTGGTGCTGCGTGAGGTGCAAGGCGATCGTGACGCTGCTGCACAGGTATTGCAGCAGATCGCCGTGCGCGGCGTGCCGAACTATTTCGGCGAGCAGCGTTTCGGCCGCGAAGGTGGCAACGTGGCACAGGCGCGGGCGATGTTTGCCGGTCGCCGGGTCGAGCGCGACAAGCGTTCGTTCCTGCTGTCGGCGGCGCGCTCGCAGATCTTCAACGATGTGCTGGCCGCGCGGGTCGAACGCGCCGCGTGGGACACGCCGCTGGACGGCGAGATCTGGTCGCTGGCCGGCTCGCGTTCGTGGTTCGGGCCGGAACCGTTTACCGAGGTGCTGGCCGAGCGGCTGGCGCGTGCGGACATCCATCCGTCGGGGCCATTGTGGGGTCAGGGCGAACCGCCCACGCAGGGCGAAGCCGGTGCGCTGGAGCGGGAGATCGGCGCAGCCTGCAGCGATCTGGTCGAAGGTCTGGCGAAGGCACGCATGGATCAGGAGCGTCGCCCGCTCCGGCTGATGCCGAAGGACCTGAAGTGGCACTGGCTGGATGATGGTGCCCTGGAATTGTCGTTCGAGCTGCCGGCGGGCGCCTATGCCACGGTGGTGGTGCGCGAGCTGGCGCAAGGCTGATTCCGCGCGGCGCGTCAGGCGGCACAGCGGCAGTCAGCCCTTCAGCAGCACCACGACCGCGCCGGTCCCGCCCTGTGCCGGTCGCGCCGAGGCAAACGCGATCACGTCATCGCGGTGGCGCAGCAGGCGGTCAGTCAGGCCTTTCAATACCGGTCCGGCGGAGCGGGAGCGCAGTCCCTTGCCGTGCACGATACGCACGCAGCGGATGCCGTGCTGCCTGGCCTCGGCCAGAAACATCACGATGCTGGCCTGCGCCGCGGCGGCATTCATCTGGTGCAGATCCAGATCGTCCTGCACGCTGTACTGGCCGCGCTTGAGCTGGCGCAGCAGCTTCGGCGGATAGCCGTCATGCAGGAAACTCAGTTCTTCGCCGACTTCGAGCAGGGCCGGGTCGAATGCCATGTCGAGCAGCTCGCCCGGCACGGCGGCCTCATCCGCTTCGAGCATGTGCGGGTGCGGGGCCGGTTTCGCCGCGGCGGGCGGCGGCGGCACCGGATCGAGCTGGCGCACGTCGCCGATCGACTCACGGAACAGTCGGCTATCGTCGTCGTTGATGGGCGTGGCGGCGCGGCGTTTCATCCCGCCATGCTAACCAACCGCACGCGTCGTGTATCCAGCACACAATTCGGGTCGGCTCATGTGAAACCGGCGATACGCTCCGGTAAACTCCGGGGAGCATGCGCGCATCCTGATGCCATGGTTGATGTGGCCATTGGCGAGTGTGTCCGCAGCAGGTTTTCGATGGAGCATCATGCGAGTTCTGGTAAGTAACGACGATGGCGTGGATGCACCGGGCATCCGCGTGCTGGCTGAGCGCCTGGGTGCGGTCGGCAGGGTGACGGTGGTGGCACCCGACCGCGATCGTTCCGGCGCCAGCAACTCGCTTACCCTGGACGCTCCGTTGCGCGTCTTGCGCATGGACAACGGTTATTACCGCGTGGCGGGCACCCCGACCGACTGCGTGCATCTGGCACTGGCCGGATTGCTCGACGAGGAGCCCGACATCGTGGTCTCCGGCATCAACAATTCGGCCAATCTCGGCGATGACGTGATCTATTCGGGCACGGTGTCGGCGGCGATGGAAGGGCGCTTCCTCGGGCTGCCGGCGATCGCGGTGTCGCTGGTCAGCCAAGATCACAAGGGTGTTCATTACGATTCGGCCGCCAAGGCGGTGCTGCTGCTGATGCAGCGGCTGCTGGTCGATCCGCTGCCGGCCGACACGATCCTCAACGTCAACGTGCCGGATCGGCCGTGGGTAGAGATCGAAGGTTTCGAGGTGACCCGGCTGGGTCGGCGCCATCGCTCCGCACCGTGCATTGCGCAGACCGATCCACGCGGCCGGCCGATCTGGTGGATCGGCCCGGCTGGCGAAGTGGACGATGCCGGTCCCGGCACTGATTTCGATGCTGTGAAGCGCGGGTTTGTCTCGGTGACGCCGATCCACGTCGACCTGACCCGGTTCCAGGCGCTGGAGAAAGTCAGCAGCTGGATGCAGGCGTTGAGCGACGACATGGCCGCTGGCCGAACCACCAACGATGAGGTTGCCTGACCGATGACTGTCTATCCACTGCCGGCTGCCGATCTCAAGGGCGAGGGGATGACGTCGCAGCGTGCACGCGATCGTCTCGTGGCAAACCTGAAAGAGGGTGGCATCCACGATTTGCGGGTGATCGAGGTGATCCGCAATACGCCACGCCACCACTTCATCGACCAGGCACTGCATTCACGCGCCTACGAAAACACGGCATTGCCGATCGGTCACGGCCAGACCATTTCGCAGCCGTGGGTGGTGGCGCGCATGACGGAAGCATTGCTGGAACAGCCGGATGGCAGCCGGCGCATGCCGCAGAAGGTGCTGGAGATCGGTACCGGTTCCGGTTATCAGGCCGCCGTGCTGGCGGCACTGGTGCCGCAGCTGTTCACGGTGGAGCGCATCGAGGAGCTGCTGCGTCAGGCGCGCCGCCGTTTCCGCCAGCTGGGCCTGAGCAACGTGCGCACGAAACACGACGACGGCAAGCTGGGCTGGCCGGATGAGGCCCCGTTCGACGCGATCATCCTCACCGCGGCTGGCGACACTATTCCAAGCCGGATCCTCGACCAGTTGAGCCCGACCGGCGTGCTGGTGGCGCCGGTGGGTTCGCCCAGCCGGCAGACACTGATCCGCATGCGCGGTGACGGGCAGGGTGATTTCATCCAGGAAGAACTGGGCGCGGTGAGTTTCGTGCCGCTGCTTGGCGGAATTGGTTGATGCGCCTGTTTGGAAAGCTCTATGCGCGTTCGCTGGTGTGGGCACGTGCGCCGCGTGCGCTGTATTACCTGTGCGCGCTCAGTTTTGTCGAGGCTTTCATCTTTCCTGTCATGCCCGAAGTGATGCTCGCGCCGATGATGCTGGGCAAGCGGCACAGGGCATTTCGCTACGCCAATATCAGTCTGTCGTTCTCGCTGCTCGGCGCGCTGGTCGGTTATGCGCTGGGTCACTGGGCCTTCCAGGCACTGCGGCCACTGCTTGATTCGCTGCATCTGCTGGCGCCGATCGAGCAGGGCGTGGCGACGCTGGGCAAACAGATGGCCGAACATCGCTGGGGCATGTTCGGCGTGTTGATCCTGGCGGCGCTGCAGCCGGTGGTGCCGATGAAATTCGTCACCTGGGCCTGCGGCATCATCGGCGTGCCGGTGCTGCCGTTCCTTGTCTGCATCGGGCTTGGCCGCGGCAAGCGAGTGTGGCTGCTGGCGCTGTTGATCCGACTGTTCGGCGAGCGCGCCGAACGGATCCTGCACAAATACATCGAATGGATTGGCTGGACGGCGCTGGTGCTGCTGGCTCTGCTGCTGGTGTGGTGGTTGTGGCTACGCTGAACGATCCTGCATGAAAAAGGTGTCCCGCCTCGTTATGCTGCCTGCCATGAACCGATACCTTCGATTGATGATGCCGATCGTCGCGGCACTGCTGCTTGCCGCCTGCGGCACCATGCGCAGTTCCGTGGTGGTCGAACCGGCGACCGGTACAGGCTATGTGGAAAATACCGGCAGCCGTCCGGTGGCCACGGCACGCACGGCGATACCCGGTGGCAGTTACCAGGTGCAGAAGGGCGACACGCTGTATTCGATCGCTTTCCGCAAGGGTGTGGATTTTCGCGACCTTGCACAGTGGAACGCGGTCGCCGCGCCCTACACGATCTGGCCGGGGCAACAGTTGAAGCTGGCGCCTTTGGTTGCTTCGACGACTACGTCTGCCACGCCGGTACCCGCTCCACGGCCGGCTTCTGCTGTGACCGCGCATCCTGCCGCTGCGCCTGCGACGCCATCGACACCGCTGTTCGAGTCGGTGACGCCGCCGCCCGTGGCGTCCACCAGGGCCACGCCGAATCAGCCCAATGGCATGGCGGCCATGCCAAGGCCAGCGAGTGTCGTCGTACCGAAGACGGTCACGCCGGCCGCGGCCAGCACCACGACGGTGGTGCCGGTGGCGGGTATGCCGATGCCATCACACGCCGCCGTGCCGTCGCTGGCACCTTCATCGCCTGTAGCC